>NZ_JBIUAG010000021.1:0-64902 GCF_044547355.1 Kutzneria sp. NPDC052558 | reverse complement strand
GGGGTGTCGTTGGGGGGGCGCGGGGGGGGGGGCTAGAGCCGTTACTCCGCCACCCCCCGGTGGGGGGCCGGGGGGGGGGGGCGGGGGGGGGGGGGGGGGCGGGCGGCCGCCCCCCCCCACGCCGGCGCCGCCCGCAAGCCCGTCTCCACCGGGGCCAACCTGCTGGAGTTCGAGGTCGCCCTCAACGTGGTCCCGAAGCAGGCCTGACGACCGAGGTGTACGCCCGCGCCAGCGCGGCCGCCGGATCGGCCGGCAGCCGCGCGGCGCGCCAGGCGATGTAGCCGTCCGGCCGCACCAGCAGCGCGCCGTCCTCGTCGATCTCCCTGGCCCGCAGCCAATCCCCGTACGCGTCGCGCAGGCCCTCCACCCCGATCCGGACCACCGTGACCGGCAGCTCGGCCGCGGCGTCGACCCAGGCCGTGCCGGAAACGCCGGTGAGCACGGTGAACCGGCCGTGGCCGACCAGGTCCAGTGTGGACAGTCGGTGCCCGTCCGCGCCGACCAGCCACGCGTGCGGCAGCTTCGCCCCCGGCCGGGTCGTCGGCTGGTGGTGGAGCTCCCTGTCCCGCCGGAACTCCTCCTCCGGCGCGTCGTCGGGGATCACCGCCGCGGACTCGTAGCGCTGGTTCATCTCCACGCCGTGCGCGTTGAACTCGTAGTTCTTCAACTCGATGGCCTCGGCCATCCGGGCCCGCCGGGCCGCCCCGTCGGCGTCCGGCGCGTCCAGCGCCTTCATGCCCAGGGTGATCGCCTCGTCGTCACCGCCGCCGGCGATGCCCAGCGTCTCGAAGATCGGCAGGAACTGGTCCCGGCTCAGGTTGGCCCGGTCCACGATCTGCCGGCCGACCGGCGCCCGCTCGGCGCTGTAGCTGTCCAGCAGCGCCGGATCGGCCTCGCCGCGCACCACCATCGCCAGCTTCCAGGCCAGGTTGTACGAGTCCTGGACGGACGTGTTGGAGCCCAGGCCGTTCGACGGCGGATGCCGGTGCACGGCGTCGCCGGCGCAGAACACCCGGCCGGCCGAATAGGCTGTGGCGTAACTGTGATTGACCGTCCACAGTGAAATCGAGCTGATCCGCACGGCCAGTTCCGGGTCGCCGACCAGGTCCCGCACGATCGCCGTCGCCGCCTCGTCGTCCACCTCCGGCGGCGCCTGGTTGATGTCGTAGCCCCAGGTCAGCAGCCACTGGTGCCACGGCCGCACGCACCGGACCAGCCCCATACCGATGCCGCCGGTCTCCGCGCCCGGGCGCATCACCCAGTACAGGATGCTCGGCCGGTGCGCGACGTACCGGCTCAGGTCGGCGTCGAAGACGATGTTCATGCTGCCGGCCTTGCCGGTCCGGCCGGCCACCGGCAGGCCGGCCTGCTCGGCCACCAGGCTGCGGCCGCCGTCCGCGCCGATCAGGTAGCGGGCCCGGATGGTCTGCGTCTCGCCGCGCACCCGGTCCAGCACCGTCGCCGTCACGCCGTCGTCATCCTGGTGCAGGGAAAGGAACTCCGTGTCGAACCGGATCTTCGCGCCGCGCTCGGCGGCCCGCCCGACCAGGATCGGCTCCAGGTAGTTCTGCGGCAGGTCGATCATGCCGCAGGGGCTGGCCGCGGTGTACTCGGTCAGGGCGGCGTCGCCCGTGCCCCAGGTGCGGATGCGGCCGATCTCGGCCCCGGCCAGGGACGTGCACAGCACGGTGTCTCCCATCAGGTGCTGGGGCGTGCCCTTGGCCTCCGCCTCGGCCTGGATGCCCAGATCCCGCAGGACCTCCATGGTGCGCTGGTTGGTGATGTGCGCACGCGGGGTGTTGGCCACCCAGCCGTACTTGGTGACCAGGGTCGTCTGTATACCGTATGTGGCCAGCAGTAGGGCGGCCGATCCGCCGGCGGGGCCGCTGCCGACGACCAGGACGTCGGTGTCGTGGGTCATCGGCCGAGTATCGCCGGGTCAGACCGCGTTCGCCTGCACGGAATGCGCGCCCGGCTGCACGTTCTGGGCGTGCGCGCGGACCGAGCCCGGGGTGGTGCCCAGGCGGGACCGCATCACCCGGGTCAGGTGCTCCTGGTGGCTGAAGCCACACCGCACGGCGATGTCGGCGATCGGCAGCGTGCTGGTGCGCAGCAGCCGTTGCGCGTGCCGGACCCGCAGGCCGACCAGGTAGCGGTGCGGGGTGTCGCCGGTGCTGGCCTTGAACAGGCGTACGAACTGGCTCACGCTCAGCGCCGCCGCATCGGCGAGATCGGCCAGCGGCAACGGCTCCGCGATCCGGTCCTCGATCAGCTCCCGCACGGCCGCGAGCTGGCGCTCGGTCAGGCCGGCCGTGGGCGGCGGCAGCCGCCGGCGCGCGAGGTGGCTGGCCAGCAGGGCCGTCAGGTGGTCCACGTAGGTGCGGGCCGAGGGCTCCCAGTGCCGCAGCACGCCGTCCAGGGCCAGCATCAGCTGCTCCACCAGCGGATCGACCGCGCCGACCTCCTCGTTCAGCCGGACCTGGTCGGGGCCGAACGCCTCGTCGGTCAGGTAGACGTGCACGGTGTTCAGGCCGCCGCCGAGCTCGACCGTCAGATCGTGCCCGGCCGGGTGCACGAACAGGCCGCCGGCCGGCACCGTGCACGCCCGGTCGTGGCCGCGGCGGACCTTGACCGGGCCGTCCAGGTGCAGGATCACCATGCTGGTGGCGGCCGCGTCGAAGCTGGCCCGGTAGGCGCGCTCGGTCTGCGTGGAGACGAAGACCTGGTCCAGGCCAAGGCCGGCGCTGGACCGCCGGGGCCGCACCCACGGCTGGCTGAGGATGCCGTTGGTGTCACGAAGGCCCAGTTCGCGCACGGCACGCAGTATACGCCGAAGGTAGTTGAACTCACAATTATCTGTGGCTGGAATCGATCGGTGGTCAGCCGGCCATTCCCGGCGGAAGAGCTGTTTCGCGCACGATTCTGGCCATGCGAACCACCGTGCAATTCGCCGGCGGCCCGACCGCGCTGCTCGACCCGGTCTTCGCCGTCCAGTTCCGCGACCGCTTCCTGTTCGGCCGGCGCGACGCCCTGCGCACCGTGCTGACCCGGGCCGCGGACCGCGGCGAGATCGCCGCCGACGTCGATCCCGAGCTGCTGCTGGATATTGTCTTCGGTGTGCTCTGGTACCGACTGCTGCTCGACCACGCGCCGCTCGACGAGGACGCCGGCCGGCAGCTGGCGACGCTGGTCGTGCGGGCCGCCCGGTGAAGTCCTACGAAGTCGTGACCCACGGCCATTCCGGGGCTCGGGTGCTGCGCTATCTCGACGGCTCCGGCTACCTCAAGACCGTTTCCCCGGCCGACGAGGCCGCCGCCGACCTGGTCGACGCCGAACGGGATCGCCTGCTGTGGCTGGCTTCCCGGGGCGTTCCCGTGCCCGCCGTGCTCGACGCCGGCCGGGGCTGGCTGCACACCGCCGCCGCGCCCGGCCGTCCCGCCTCCGCCCCGTGGTCACCGTCCGAACGGGACGGTGTCGCCACGATTCTGGGTGAGACGCTTCGGCTCCTGCACTCCGTCGACCCCGCCGGCTGCCCCTTCGGCGCCGGACCCGTTGTCGGGCATGGCGATTACTGCCTGCCCAACGTCCTCATCGCCGGCGATGCCGTGCACATCATCGACGTCGGCCGGGCCGGCCTGCTCGATCCTTGCGTGGATATCGAAGACTGCCTGCGGAGCATCCGCGGTCCGCTCAACCCCCAGTTCGGCGAGTCCCACGCCCGGCGTTTCCTCGCCGCGTACGGTTAATTCGGTTGCCCCGCGTTGCTACCTTCGGGCCCATGCTGACCGGCAAGCTCGTCCGACTCCGGGCGCTGGAGCCCTCCGACGCCGAGGCCCTCTACCGCTGGAACGCCGATCCCGTCGTCGGCCGCTGGATGGTCAACGACTATCCCGAGTCCCTGGCCCAGCTCACCAAGCGCCTCGGCGAGGACCGTGCGCCCAACAGCTACAACAAGCTCGTCCTCGCCGTCGAGACCCTCGTCGACCCCGTGCCCATCGGCGTCATCGCCCTCACCGACGCCGACCCCGAGAACGGCCGCGCCGAGCTCGACGTCTACATCGGCGAGGCCTCCCACCGCAACGGCGGCTACGGCACCGACGCCATCCGCGTCCTGTGCCGCTACGGCTTCGACCAGATGCGCCTGCACGGCATCTGCCTCTGGGTCGTCCCCGAGAACGAAGCCGCCCGCCATGTGTACAAAAAACTCGGCTTCGTCGAAGAAGGCCGCGAACGCGAACGCTTCCGCCGCGACGGCCGCTGGCACGACCTCATCGTCATGAGCCTGCTGGACGGCGAACTCGTCGACGAGTGACCCGGGGTCAGTCCTGTTCCGTGCGGGCCAGGATGGCCGGGAAGACGCGGGCGAACGAGGCGAGGCTCTTGTGGGGCTCGGCGGTGAGGACACGGTGGGCGATGGTGAAGGGCAGGGCGGTGTTGCCCTTGACCACGACCACAGGGGCGGAGGACCGGTCGTGCTCGCCCCACGCGCCGCCGTAGGCGTGGATGAGGACCTCGCCGGTGTAGGCGCCGACGAGCTGCCACCAGAGCTCCAGCCGGGACTCGGGGAGGGGGCCGTCGGCGAGCAGCCGGGCGCAGACGTCGTCGAGCGCGGTGAGGCTGTCGAGCGTCCAGTCGAGCTGCTGGGAGAACTGGTCGGCGACCAGGGAAACGCACTGCTCGGCGACGAAGCGGAGATCCACGGGGGCAATCCTGTCAGGTGGCGGCGCGCGTGAGTGGCTCTTTCGAGCCACTCACGCGCGGACAAGGCGAAATCAGGCCTGGAGCTGGGCCCAGGACGGGGCGTGCGGGGTGACGAGCAGGCGCAGACCGGCCTCGGAGAGCAGGCGGCTGCCCTTGGCGGCGTTGCAGCGGGCGCAGCAGGCGACGGTGTTGAGCCAGCTGGTGCGGGCGCCACCACGGGACAGGGGCAGCACGTGGTCGACGGTGTCGGCGGGGCGGCCGCAGTAGGCGCAGCGGTGGTGGTCCCGCTGGAGCACACCGCGGCGGGACCACCGGGGCGGGCGGCTGTAGCGCCACTTCATGACGACGTAGCGGACGAGCCGGACGACCCGGGGCCGGGGGTAGTGGCCGAACGTGGTGTCGGAATCGGCCTCGTGGATCTCGGCGACCCTGCGCACGAGCATACGGACGGCATGGTTCACCGACACGGTGTGCATCGGCTCCAGGCTCGCGTTGAGTACCAGTACGCCCACGGTGGACCACCTCCCTTCGAGGCGCAATCGTCGCCGCGGCAAGGGGAGTAGTCAATCGCAATAACGGATCAGTCCAAAGAGGACAGTGCGCCGAACACGGCCCGGATGCGGGGCAGGTGCTCACGGCCGCGCCGGGCGGCGATGTGCACGGAGTTGACGACGGGCGAGGAAGGCCGGTGCAGCACGGAAAGTCGCCCGGCGGCCAGGTGCTCCTCGACGAGGTAGTGCGGCGCGACGGCGAGGCCGGCGCCGGCGAGCACGGCGGCGACGACGGAGCGGAAGTCGTTGACGATGAGGGCGGGCGCGGGCGGCCGAATGGCCCAGCACTCGCGGAAGTACCGGCGTGCCATGGGCATCTCCTCGGAGTAGCCGACGAAACGCCGTTCCTGCCCCGGTTCGTACGGCTCGTCGCCGGCCCGCCCGACCAACAGGAACCGCTCCTCCAGCAGCGGCACGAGATACATCCGCCGGGTGGGCACGCCCTCGATCTTGGTCAGCAGCGCCACGTCGATCTCGTCCCGCAGCACGGCCTGCACGAGATCCGGCGACAGCCCGACCCGGCACCGCACGGTCAGCCCCTCGGCCAGCAACGGCGACATCCGGGTGACGACGTGCCGTTCGAGCAGGTCGACGGGAGCGCCGACGAACACGGGCCCGGCCCCGGACAGGGTGGCGGAGCGCAGGCCGTCCAGGGCGCCTTCGAGGGCGTCGATGTGCTCGGCGACCTCGGCGGCCAGGCTGTGACCGGCCTCGGTCGGCGTGATGCCGCGCCCAGCCCGCCGGAACAGCGGCCGGCCGACCGACTCCTCGATGGCCTTGAGGTGGTGCGACACCGCGGGCTGCGACAGCCGCAGCGCCTCGGCCGCCCTGGCGACCCCGCCGGTCCGGTACACGCTCAGGAACGACCGCAGGGCAACCAGTTCGGGACGGTTCGACACCCGGACCAGTCTATTTGACGCCGGCCAGCGCGAAGAACTCCTGCCGCGACCGCGCGTCGGAGCGCAGCGTGCCGAGCAGGGTGGAAGTGACGGTGCTGGAGCCGGCGGCCCGGACCCCGCGCAGCGTCATGCAGGTGTGCTCCGCCTCGATGACCACGCCGACGCCCTTGGGCTGGAGTTGGGTGTTGAGCCAGTCGGCGACCTGCTTGGTCAGCCGCTCCTGCACCTGCGGCCGGCTGGCGAAGTGCTCGACGACCCGGGCCAGTTTGGACAGTCCGAGGATGCGCGCGTCGGGCAGGTAGCCGACGTGCGCGACGCCGACGAACGGCAGCAGGTGGTGCTCGCAGACCGACCGCACCGGGATGCTGCGGGCCAGCACCAGTTCGTCGTAGCCTTCGTCGTTGGGGAACGTGGTCAGGTCGAACGGGCGCGGCGAGAACAGCTCGGCGTAGGCCCGGGCCATCCGGCCGGGCGTGGCGCGCAGGTTCTCGTTGTCGGTGTCGACGCCGAGGGCGCGCAGCAGGTCGCCGGCGGCGCGTTCGGCGGCGTCGAGGTCGACGCCGGCAGTGTGCTCGGGCACGACCCGTAACGCGTGCATGCCGCCTCCTTCGCTCCAGTTTCGCCAATAGATGTTGGTCTTATCAACGTCGCTGGTCAAGAAGTGTGGTTGCGGACACGCTCGTAGGCGATATTCTGGTCAGGGTGAGCACCGATCGGGCGATCAGCGCCGTGGCCGCCCTCGACGACGACCTGCGACGCGGCATGTTCGACTTCATCCGCGCGGCCCGCCACCCGGTGACCAGGGACGAGGCGGCCGCGGCGGTCGGCATCTCCCGCAGGCTGGCCGCGTTCCACCTGGACAAGCTGGTCGACGCCGGCCTGCTGCGGGCCCACTACGCGGGCGCGGGCCGGGTCGGCCGGGCGCCCAAGGTGTACGAGCCCACGGACGTGGACGTGCGGGTCAGCATCCCGGCCCGGCAGTACGACCTGCTGGCCGACATCCTGATCGACGCCGTGCTGAGCGAGGACCCGCGCGGCGCGGCGGAGCCGATCGCCGCCGACCGCGGCCGGGAGATCGGGGCGGCCGAGCGCGAGGGGGAACGGCCGGGGCGGCTGGGCACCGAGCGGGCGCTCACCATGACCTGCCGGCTGCTGGCCCGGCACGGCTTCGAGCCGCTGCGGGACACCTCGACCACGGTCCGGCTGCGCGACTGCCCGTTCCACCCGCTGGCGGCGAAGTCCCGCGACTTGGTGTGCGGCATCAACCGGGCGTTCCTGGCGGGCGTGATCGACGGCCTTGAGGCCAGGACGGTGGAGGCGGTGCTCGCGCCGGGCGGCGAGGGGGCCTGCTGCGTCGAACTCCGGCCCCGTCACGAGGACCGATCGGGCGAGGGCTGACTTTTCTCCCACTCCAACCTATAACCGATAGGGGGACTTGCCGCAAGGCCCCCGGGCACCCGCACAATCAACTCCCGTAAGCCCACGAACTACGGGGGTATTTCCCATGCGTGTGTTGCTGTCGACCATCGGGTCGCGCGGTGACGTCCAACCGGTGGTGGCGCTGGCTTCGCGGCTGCGGGAAATCGGGCACGAGGCGCGGCTGTGCGCGCCGCCGGATTTCCGGGAATGGATCGAGGGGCTGGGCGTCGACTTCGTGCCGCTTGGCCCCGAGGTGCGGCCCGGGACCAGGCCGGACTCCGAGTTCCGCCGGCTCGGCGCCACCCCGGAAGGCCGCCAGCAGCTGATGGACGGCACGGTCGCCACCCAGTTCGAGACGCTGCTGCCGGCCGCCGACGGCTGCGACGTGGTGCTGGGCTGGTCGGCCCTGCAACTGGCCGCGCCGTCCGTGGCGGAAAAACTCGGCATTCGCCACGTCTACGCGGTATTCAGCCCCAATCAGCTCCCTTCCGGGCAGCACGCGCCGATCCCGCTGCCCGGGGTGGAACCGCGGCCGGGCGTCGACAATCACACGCTGTGGCAGCAGGAATCGCAGCGCTGGAACGAGCAGTGGCGGCCGGCGGTCAATTCCAACCGGGAATCGATCGGGCTGCCTCCGATCGAGGACGTGCTCAGCCACATGAACTCGCCGCGGCCGTGGCTGGCGGCGGACCCGGTGATCGGGCCGTGGCCGGAGCCGGGCGACGACGGCGTGGTGCAGACCGGCGCGTGGCTGACGCGGGACATCCGGCCGCTGCCGCCCGAACTGGCCCGGTTCCTGGACGCCGGCGAGCCGCCGGTGTTCTTCGGCTTCGGCAGCACCGGCACCGCGCCGGCCGAGGTCGCCGAGGTCATGCTGGCCTCGGCCCGCGCCCACGGCCGGCGGGCGGTGATCTCCAGCGGCTGGTCGGACCTGGAGCTGCCGGCCGGCGCCGAGGACGTGATCGTCATCGGCGAGGCCAACTTCCAGGCGCTGTTCCCGCGGGTGGCGGCGGCCGTGCACCACGGCGGCTCCGGCACCACCACGGTGACCTCGATCTCCGGCACGCCGCACGTGATCGTGCCGCACCGCTACGACCAGTTCTACTGGGCCCAGCGGATCGAGGAGCTCGGCATCGGCGCCGAGCACCGGAGCACCTCGCCGACCGTGGAGTCGCTGACCGCGGCGCTGGACCGCGTGCTGCGGCCCGAGGTGGCGGCCAGGGCGAAGGCGGTCGCCGCCGAAATGGCGCCCAACGGCGTGGAGATCGCCGCCGATCTGTTGGTCAACGGCGGCGCAGCTCCCGCTTGAGGATCTTGCCGGCCGCCGACAGCGGGAGCGCCTCGACGAACTCCACGGTGTGCGGGGCCTTGCGGGCGGCGACGAGCTGCCTGGCGCGATCGCGCAGCTCGTCGGCGGTCGGCCGGACACCGGCGACCGGCACCACCATGGCGTGTACACATTCGCCCAGGTCCCGGTCCGGCACGCCGACCACCGCGCACAACGCCACCGACGGGTGCGTGGCCAGGGCGGCCTCCACCTCGGCCGGGCACACCTTCTCGCCGCCGGACACGATCACGTCGGCGAGCCGGTCGATCGCATACAGGTAGCCGTCCTCGTCCATGAATCCGACATCACCGGTATGCAGCCAGCCGCCGCGTAGCGCCCGGGCCGTGTCCTCGGGGCGGTTCCAGTAGCCGAGCATCACGTTGTCGCCGCGGACCACGATCTCGCCGGTCTCGCCGCGTGGCGCCTCGACATCATGCTCGTCCACGACGAGCACCTCGACGTGCGGCGCGGCGCGGCCGGCGGATCCGCGCCGCCAGGGCACCAGGTGCGCGTCGGGGCCGAGCAGGGTGGCGGTCGACGCCAGCTCGGCCGTGCCGTAGAACTGCGTGAACTCGGTCCCGGGCAAGCGTTTCACCGCCCGGTCCAGCAGGGTGTCCGAGATCGGCGCCGCCCCGTAGGACAGGCGGTAGAGGCTCGACAGGTCGTAGTAGGCCGCCGCGGGCGAGTCCACGAGCAGTTGCAGCATCGCCGGCAGGACCAGTGTGTCCGTCACCCGGTGCCGCTCGATCGCCTCGGCCATGCCGGCCGGCGTGAACGCGGGCAGGAACACGTGCGTGCCGCCGAGGACGGTCCGGGACAGCCAGCCGCCGATGGCGGCGAGGTGGTGCATCGGCGCGGCGTGCAGAGACCGACCGCCGGGCATGGTGTTGGTCGCGGCCAGGACGCCCAGCCAGGACACCATGATGTTGTCGTGGCTGAGCATCACGCCCTTGGGCTCGGCGGTCGTGCCGTCGGTGTAGAAGATGCCGGCCAGCGCGTCGCCGCCGCGCCGGGCATCCGGCGCCGGCTCATGGTCGGCGATCAGACTGTCGACAGTGTTCACGCCCTCGATGACGGTTCGCAGCCGCGGGGCCTTCGGAGCCAACGCCTCGTCCACGTACAGCACCTGGGTCTGCGAGTCCCGCAGCGCGAACGCGATCTCGGCCGCCGACCACCGCGGGTCGATCGGCGCCAGCACCGCGTCCGCCCACGGCACTGCGAGCAGAAACTCGTGGTATATATCGGAATTCTGCGCCAGTAGCCCCACCCGGTCGCCGGGCCGCACCCCCAGCCCGATCAGCGCCGCCGCCAGCCGGGCCACCCGGTCGAGGCTCTCGGCCCAGGTCCGCACCCGCTCGCCGGAGATCGTCGCCGCCAGGTTCGGGGTCTGCTGCACGGCGTTGCGCGCGCACTGGGTGAGCTGCATGGCGTCGGGGCCTCCTCCCGGATGGACCCCCCATTCGTAGCCGATGGGGCGGATCCGGGGCGACGCCGACGTCCAAGGGTGCTACGTCTGAGTCACCTTTGACCTACAGCGGCAGCACCTCGACGTCCGATCCGGTCCACTGTGGAGGGACGACGGCCAGCACGTCGGCCATGGCCGCGCCCCACAGGTTGCCGGCGCGGTCGCGGCCGACCGGGACGAGGGCGTCGCCGGTGCGGACGGCCGGCACCAGACGGGTTTCTCGGGCGACGATGGTGGCGCGCAGGCGGCCGGTGAGCGGGGCGCGGGGGGAACGGCCGGCGAGGCGGTGCAGCAGCGGGGCCAGCAGGGTGTGGCCGGCGGCGAGAGCGGCGAAGGGGTTGCCGGGCAGACCGACGACGTGGCGGCCGTCGGGCAGCGCGGCCAGCAGTTGGGGATGTCCGGGCCGGCAGGCGACGCCATCGACGAGGATGTCGGCCTTGTGGCTGCCGAGGACCGGTCGCAGGTGGTCGGCGGGGCCGACCGAGGTGGAGCCGCACACCGCCACCACGTCGACGTCGTCGCGGGCCAGCGCCTCGGACAGGGCCCCGGCGCGGTCGTCGATGAACTGCGTGTCGACCAGTTCGCCGCCCGCGCCGGTGATCAGGCCGGGCAGTAGCGGGCCGATGGCGTCTCGGACCTGGCCCGGGATCGGCAGGCCGGCGCGCAGCAGTTCGTCGCCGCTCACGACCACGCGGACGCGGGGACGGCGGTGCACGCCGAGGGCGTCGTAGCCGACGCTGGCCGCGAGGCCGAGGACCGCCGGCGTGACGACCGTGCCCGCCGGCAGCACCCGTCGGCCTCGCGGCACGTCTTCGCCCCGGCGGCGGATGTGGGTCTTGGCGGCCAGCGTGCCGGAGAGCTCGGTCCCGTCTGCCGACGACATCTCGACCGGCAGAACTGCTTCCGTGCCAACGGGAACCGGTGCGCCGGTGGCGATCTCGTAGGCCTGGCCCGGCTCGATCGCCGCCACCGCGCCCGGCCCGGCCAGCCGCCGGCCGACGATCGTCCACGGGCCGTCGCCCCGGATCGCGTAGCCGTCCATCGCCGCCGTGTCGCACAGCGGCAGCGGCACCAGCGCCGGCAGGTGCTCCGCGATGGCGAGGCCCAGCGCCTCCCGCAGGGGGACCGTGATCGCTTCCAGCGGCTCGGCCGCGTCCCGCGCGACCTGCCTGGCTTCCGCCCAGCTCAGGGTCATGCTATACAACCTATCACATACTGTATACAATCAAGATGGTCGAAATGTGGTGAAGACCTCAGTGCGAACCCGGGACGGGCGGTTGACGAGCCGCCCCGATGAGTGAATCGCCGCGACCCACCAACCGACGACCTCGCACGTGAGTGGCTTGCTTCGCCGCTGAGGCCACGTGAGTGGCTCAGACGGCCCTCGAAGCCAAATGAGCCACTCACGTGGGGCGTGGCGGTGGGTGGGGGTGGCACGTGAGTGGCTCGGGTGGGCTCTGGAGCCAAGCAAGCCACTCACGTGCGGCGGTCGGTGGATGGGCGGGTGGAGACGGAATCGGACCAGATCGATCGGTCGGCGGGGATGGGCCGGGCGGTGCGATCGACGACTGCGGGCAGGTGAGACCGATGGTTGCCGAGGTGAGCGACTTCTACGGCCGGCGGTACCGGGTCGGCGAGAGCGACCGGGAGCTGCTGGGCCATTCCCGGAACTGGGTGCTGGCGGCGGCGTGCGTGGCGATGATGGTCGCGGGCGCCGGACAGTACGGGTTCGGGCTGATCATGGGCGGCGGGCAGTACTGGCTGCTGGCGATCTGGGTGGCCACGCAAGCGATTGCGGTGTTTCCGCTGGCGCTGCTGCGGGAGCGGCTGAACGTCCGGCCGACGGCGGCGATGGTGGCGGGCGCGGTGCTGACCGCCATCGGAGATCTCTTCGCCGGCCCCTGGTCGGCGGTGCTGGGCGGGCTGGGCGCGGCGATCGTCTACGGCACGAGCCTGGCCGTGGTGGCGAAGTGGTTCCCGGAGCGGCGAACCCAGCTTGGCCTGGTGAGCGGGTCGTTCGCGGCCGGCGCGGTGCTGTTCGCGACGCCGTTGCCGATCATCGCGGTGGTGGTGATCACCGCCTGCGGCTTGCTCCTCAAGGAGCCGCCGAAGAACTGGTGGCCGCAGCGCCCGGACCCGAGGACCTGGGCGCTGGACAAGAACGTGAACCTCAGCCTGCGGCACAGCCGCCCGGCGATCCGCCGGTACACACCGGGCGAACTGCTGCGCTGCCCGACGTACGCGGTGATGTACGTGCTGGGGGCCTGCGCGGCGGCGGCGTGGCTGTTCGACATCGCCTTCATGGCGGCCTTCGTGGCCAGCAACGGCTGGGGGTACGCCTTCGCGGCGGTGGCGGTCTGCCTGCTGACGTTGTCCAGCGGCGTGGCGCGCTGGGCCACGGGCTGGGCGGGGGAGCGCTTCGGCGTCGGCCGCGTGGTTCGCGCGGCGCTGGGGCTTGGCGCTTTCGGCCAGCTCCTGGTGATCGTCGCCGGGCAGCAGCAGACGCCGGTGCTGTTGGCATTGGCGGCGTTGCTGGTCGGCGTGGGCGCGGGCTGCTGCTACGCCCTGCTCCCGGCCCTGGTCGAGGTCCACTTCGGCGACCAGGCCGGCCTGCTCAACTTCGGCCTGGTCTACAGCGCGAAGGCCGTCGGGGGGATCGTCGGCATCGGCCTGGCGGCGTCCATCGTCGGTGGGTACGGCTACGCGGCCGGTTTCCTGCTGGCGGCCGGGCTCGGGATCGTGGCGGCGATCGCCAGCGGCCTGCTGCGCCAGCCGGGCGTGCCGCGACTGCTGGCACCGGCCTGATGGGTCGGGTCACGGCGCGGCGGCGAGTGGTCCGGATCGTGGACGGCCGGGTGACCGCCCGGCCGGACACGCTCGCCGCCGAGGAGCCCCTGGAGATCCGCGTCGGCGGCCAGCCGCTGTCGGTCACGATGCGCACCCCCGGCCACGATTTCGACCTGGCGGCCGGGTTCCTGGTGTCGGAGGGCGTGGTCGGCCGGGCCGGTGAGGTGAGCGCGATCCGGTACTGCGCCGGGGCCACTGTGGACGGTGGCAACACCTACAACGTGCTGGACGTCAGCCTGGCCCAAGGGGTTGCGCCGCCCGACCCGTCGGTGGAGCGCAACTTCTACACCACCTCGTCGTGCGGTTTGTGCGGCAAGGCGAGTCTGGAGGCCGTGCGGTCGACCAGCCGGTGGACCGTCGACGAGGACGATCTTCGGGTCGGCATCGACGCGATCACCACGATGCCGGACACGCTGCGCACCGCGCAGTCGGTGTTCGACCGCACGGGCGGCCTGCACGCGGCCGGGCTGTTCACCCGGGACGGCCGGCTGCTGTGCCTGCGCGAGGACGTCGGCCGGCACAACGCGGTGGACAAGGTGATCGGCTGGGCGCTGCGGGACGACCGGCTGCCGCTGGCCGGCACCGTGCTCATGGTCAGCGGCCGAGCATCCTTCGAGTTGGCGCAGAAGGCGGTCATGGCCGGCATTCCGGTGCTGGCGGCGGTGTCCGCGCCCTCGTCGCTGGCGGTGGAGCTGGCCGCCGAGACGGGACTGACCCTGATCGGTTTCCTGCGCGGCGCGTCCATGAACGTCTACGCCGGCGCCGAGCGGCTGGGTCTCTAGCTACGCTGGGCGGATGTTCAAGCCGGCTCAGCTGGAGAGCTTCCTGGCCGTCGCGCAGACGCTCAGCTTCACCCAGGCCGCCGACGAGCTCGGCGTCCGCCAGTCGACGATCAGCCAGCACGTGCGGCAGGTGGAGGCGATCGTCGGCAAGCAGATGTTCCTGCGGGACACCCACACCGTGGAGCTGACGCCGGAGGGCGAGGCCATGGTCGGCTTCGCCCGCACCATCGTGGACACCGGCCGGGAGGCGATCGGCTTCTTCGCCGGGCCGCAGCTGCACGGGCGGCTGCGGTTCGGCGCGTCGGAGGATTTCGTCGCCACCTACCTGACCGACGTGCTGCGGGACTTCCGGCGGCGGCACCCGGCCGTCGAGCTGGAACTGACCGTGGGACTGAGCGGCGAACTGCACCGGAAGTTGGAAGCTCGCCAACTGGATCTTGTTTTCGGCAAACGGCAACTGGGCGCGGTGCACGGCCAGCTGGTGTGGCGGGACCGGCTGGTCTGGGTCGGGGCCGAGCACACGAGGCTGGATCCGGCCGCGCCGGTGCCGCTGATCCTGTACCCGGAGCCGAGCGTCAGCCGCGCCCAGGCGTTGGAAACCCTTCAGTGGCACGGCCGGCAGTTCCGCATCGCCTGCACCAGCACCAGCCTGAGCGGGCTGCGGGCCGCCGTGCTGGCCGGGTTGGGCGTGACCGCTCACACCCGCGGCCTGATTCCCGGTGATCTGGTGGAACTCGGTCCGCAGCACGGGCTTCCGGCGCTGGGCGAGATCGAGTTCGTGCTGTCCCCGCCGCCCCGGCTGCGCACCGAACCCGCGAGGGCGCTGGGGGCCGCGATCGTCGCGGACGCCAACAGACTGCGCCGCACACGCTAGAATGGCCGCCCACGGTCGCATCGAGGGGAGTGCCCTCCACATGGGTAGGCGGTTCGGCGGAACCACCACAGTCGACCAGGTCCTGCGTGAACTTTGGCGTCGTGACTTCCTGCACCCGGACGTGCGCGTTGTGTGCCAACGGCTCTCTCGGGACCGCGGCCGCCCGCTGCACCTGATCCCGCTGCCGCTGCGCACCTCGATCAGCGGCGCCTGGCTGGGCATGCCGGACGCGGATTACATTGTCTACCAGTCGGTCGGGTCCAGTCCGCTGCACCAGATCCACGTGATCTGGCACGAGATCGGGCACATGCTATTGCCGCACCACGCCCGGACCTGCGACGTCGACCCGGCGACCCGGGACGTGCTGATGAAGGTGCTCAACGCGCTCGTGCCCAACCTCAGTCCGGCTGTGTTGAGCCGGATCCTGGGTCGTGGCGGATTCACCGACCAGCAGGAGATCGAGGCCGAGCTGTTCGCCGGCGCCGCGGTGCGCGCCCTCGGCGAGCCGGCCCCGGACTCGGGGCACCGCAACCTGACCGAGACCGAGGCGCAGATCGTCGACGCCCTGGTCCAAGAACTGCGCGTCTGACCGTGCTGACCTTCGCCCTCGTGGCGACGGTGGTCGTGGCCGCCGTCGCGCTGACCACGCGGCTGCGCATGCTGGTCCGCGTCACCGTGGACCGGCGGCCCGGTCACGTGCTGGCACTGGGCTTCGCCGCGTGGCTGCTGGCCGTGCCGTTGGAGATCGAGTCCATCGCGGTGGCCGTCGACCAGTGGGCGGGCTGGGCGTTGTCGTGGCCGCTGCTGCGGGTGATCGCCTGCGCCGGCGGCTTCTTCACCCAGACGTTCTACCGGCTGGCCACCACCGACCGCGCCGATCCGGCCGAGCGGGCCCGGATCACCCGGCTGGTGCGAGGTTCGGCGCTGTTCGGCGTGACGGCGCTGGCGGTCGGGGTGATCCTGTTCGCGACCATGCCGCAGGACGTGCTCTTCGCCAGCGGGCCCACCGGTCGGATGATCACACCGGGCCCGGTGCATCCGGTGGCGGCGCTGGCCAACCTGATCATCCTCTGCTATTTCGCATACACCATCGGGAGCATCACCTTCGCGTCGTGGCGCTGGGCGGCCAAGGCCGACCTGCCGTGGCTGCGGCGTGGCCTGCGCGTGCATACAGTCGGCTGTGTTTTCGGGATCGCATACTGTGTGCACGTCGCTGCCTACCAGTTGACCGAGGTGGCCGGCATCTTTCCGCCATGGAAGGAGCTGGAGGGCGACGGCGCGCTGGTCGCGATGTGCCTGTTGCCGGCGTTCGTCGGCGTGACCGCGCCGATGTGGGGGCCGCGGCTGGACGGGCTGGTCCGCGCGGTCCGGCACTACCGGCACCGGCGGGCGCTGTATCCGTTGTGGCTGCGGCTGAGCGGCTCCATCGTGCGGCTCGACCCGCCGCGGACCGAGTGGCACGACCGGCTGCGGCTGCGGCCGGGGCAGCAGCACGCGCTGGTCTACCGGCGGGTCATCGAGCTGTGGGACGGGCTGCTGGCCGAGCATCCGGCGATGGTGGGCGGCGGCGGGCTGGACGGCCCCGACCTGGCCCGGGACATCCACTGGTGGCTGGAGATCGCCCGCGCGGCCGAAGTTCGCCCGATCGACGACGTGTTGGCCGAGTATCAAGGACATCTGTGAGCGAGCTTGCGAGGGCACCTTTCAGCACAGTGGCGTTTGTGGTCGCAGAGTCGCCGAGCGTCAGCGAGGTGGCACTGTGAGCGATGAGCTTGCTGCCGCCGGCATTCGCGACCCTCGGCTGCGGGCGGGTTACCTGCGCTGCAAGCGATTGCTGGCCGAGCACGACAAGTCGTACTACCTGGCCGCGCTGCTGCTGCCGCCGGCGCGGCGGCCGTTCGTGCACGCCATCTACGGCTTCGCCCGGCACGCCGACGAGATGGTCGACGGGGGCGACACCGCGGGTTTCGAGCCGTGGCGGGACCGGATCCTGGCCGAGCTGAGGGCCGGCGACACCGACGACGAGTTCGGCCGGGCGCTGTTGCACACCGTGCGGACGTGGGACATTCCGTTGCGGTACATCGAGGATTTCCTGGCCGCCATGACCTCGGACCTGACCGTGACCTCGTACGAGACGTACGCCGATCTCGAGGTCTACATGCACGGCGCCGCCGGCACCATGGCGTTGCAGCTCGCCCCGGTGCTCGGCGCGCGTTCCGAGGAGGCGGTCGAGGCCATGCGGCTGATGGGCATCGCCTTCCAGCTCACCAACATCCTCCGCGACGTCGGTGACGACCTCCAGCGCGGCCGCGTCTACCTGCCCGGCGAGGACCTGCGGCGGTTCGGCGTGACCGAGATCGTTGCGGGGCAACGGTTCCGGGAGCTGATCAAGTACGAGATCGCCCGCACCCGGTCGCTCTACCGGCAGGCCCGGGCCGGCGTGCCGCTGCTGGACCCGGCCGGCCGGTCCACCGCGTTGGCCGGCATGCGGCTGTACGGCGGAATCCTCGACGCCATCGAGCGGTCCGGCTACGACGTGATCGCTCAGCGGGTCAGCGTGGGCGCCGGCCGGCAGCTGGCCATCGCCGTGCCGGCCTACCTGCGGTCACTACTCGCGCGATCCGCCTGACTCCTGGCCGGATTCGCGATCGGTGCGGCGCAGCTCCATCACCTGTTCCAGCAGCACTTTCGCCGCCTCGGCCAACTGGCCGCTGTCCTGCTCCAGCAGCATCGCCCGCAGCGCGAAGGCCAGCACACCCTTGTCCCGCCACTCCGCCAGCTGCATCAGGTCCCGGTGGATGCCGGCGACCTTCTCCGCCGCCTGCGGCGTGGTCGGGGTGAGGAAGTACACCGGGTCCAGGTCGAAGAACGCGGCCAGGCCCTGCACCACGTTCACCGTCGGATTGTCCCGCTCCCCGTTGCGCAGCAGGCCGAGGTAGGACCCGGTGACCTTCACGCCCAGTTCGCCCAACGCGGCGGCAACTTCGGTGTTGCGATACTCCGGTCCGTCGGGACCCTTCGGCCGCACGGCGTCGAACGCGGCGTTGAGCTTGTCCTGAAAGCTCAGCATCGGCGCCCCCCACTCCGCTCAACTGATGTCCACGCACCGGCGTCGACTGTCCCAAGAGTAGTTGACACACCTGGCGGTTTCCATAGACTGGTTTCACCGCGGTCAACTGGTGTTGGCACTGGGGACCGCACCAAGGGGGGTTTGGTTGAGTCGAATGGACGACGCGCCCGACGAGGGGCGGGCATGGTGTCCAGGGGAGAGGTCCGACTCGACCATCAGTGCGGTTCCCGCCCGGCCTCGGGGGAGGACCAGGCGGGAACCGCGCTGCCGCCGCCGTTCAGTCTGACGCGGGCGCCGCATTCCGTTGCGCGGCAAGGAACCGGTGCGGCTCGTCCACGGTGATGTGCAGGTGCCGGACGCCGTCGAGGCGGGGGGCGTCGACCGGGTCGATGTGCACCGCGATGTTGGCGTCGCCATAGGCGTAGAGGGCGGTGTCGCCGTCGATCTTGAGGCCGGAGCGCAGCACGTTGGGCTTGGTGGTGGCGGTGACGGAAGTGATGGCGGACAACGGAATCGTGAGCTCGCTGAAGGCGCTGTCCCGCAGCACCAGGGCGTCCGGGCCGAGCAGGTGCGGACGGGTGGTCAGGGAGGCGAGCAGGCCGAGCAGCCAGAGCAGGGCGTAGACGTGCAGGGCGAGCATGAGCCACGGCCAGAAGGTGCCGGGCAGCACGGCCGACAGCACGAACTCGACGACCAGACCCTCCACAATGGACATTGCTAGCAGGACGTAGACCAGTGGCCGGAAGGCGCGGCCGTAGCCGAAGGCGGACGGGTCGGCCGGCCGGCGGCGCAGCCAGGCGACCAGGCAGCCGATCATGGCGTGGCCTGCTTCCAGTAGGAGAACATCAGCCGCAGGCAGCGGGCCTGGGCCGGGGACATGTCGGCGCTGATGGCGGCCAGGAGGGCATCCGGGTCGGCGTGCACGTCCCGGACCTCGGGCGGCAGCATGGCGACCACGGCCGGCCCGAAGTCCCGGGCCCGTTCGGCCAGTTCGGTGACGGCGGGATCGTTGGGGGAGACGTCGACCAGCCGCTCGAAGTCGGCCTGCGCGGCCGCCATCCGCTGCTGGAGATCGGAGTCGGCGAGCACCGAGTGGTAGAGGTCGAGGCTGCCGGTGAGGGACTCCATCACCTCGGCAGCGAGGATTTCCCTTTCCCGGCCGGGAAAGTCGGTGAGGGAGTCGATCACGGCGTGCAGGGCCGGGGAGCGCAGGTCGCCTTCGGCGGCCAGCAGGTCGGCGATGGCGGTGCGCTGGGCGGCGATGCGCTCCTGCTGGGCGGCCAGGTCGCCGTCGATCTCGCGGAGTATCTCCACCAGGTCCCGGTTGCGGTCGTCCGAGAGCGCGTCGGCGACCTCCTCCAGGGCCAGCCCCAGCTCGGCCAGCCGGCGGGCCCGCAGCAGCAGGACCAGATCCCGCAGTTCGTAGCTGCGGTACCCGTTCTCCCGTCGGCGCGGCTCCGGCAGCAGGCCGATCCGGTGGTAGTGCCGCACCGTCCGGGTCGACACCCCGGCCAGTCCCGCGAGTTCCCCGATTCGCATGGGACCAGTAAAAACCTTGACGTCACGACAAGGTCAAGCCGTTCACCCGACGAGCAGCCCGACCCCCAGGCTGACCACGCCCGCGCCCAGGGCCAGCGCGCCCAGCCACACCAGCCAGATCAGCCGGTTCGGCTTGGTCACCTCGCCGCGGCCCATGGAGGAGAAGAAGAACCCCGCCGAGATCAGCGCCGCCGCCGCGGGCGCCCCGAGCCTCGCCACCCAGCCCCACAGCCCGTCCAACCCCGCCGCGTCCGCCAGCACCAGCGTCACCAGTCCCAGCGTGACCAGCACCCCGGCGTGCGCGTGCCCCGCCCGGGCGAACGCCTTCTGGAAGTCGGTCATCGGCACCGTGCCGCGGACGATCTGGGTCATGAACCACCCGCCGAACTCGATCCCGACGATCGTCAGCAGCACGATCGCCGCGATGTAGCGCGACGCCGCCGTGAGCTCCAAGGTGTGCATGCTCGCCTCCCCGTTTGAGAACGCCGTTATAAAACACCGTTTCGAACGGCGTGTCAAGGAAGCGAGGGGGGCGGGGGACGCACCTGAGTGGCTCATTTCGCCCCTGGAGCCACATGAGCCACTCAGGTGTGGTTGTGGGGCGGGGTGGGCCGCCGATGGTCAGAGCAGGTCCCGGGCCAGCCGTGCGGTTTCGGAGGGGGTGCGGCCGACGGCGATGCCGGCGGCCTCCAGGGCGGCCTTCTTCGCCTCGGCGGTGCCGGCGGAGCCGGAGACGATGGCGCCGGCGTGGCCCATGGTCTTGCCCTCGGGCGCGGTGAAGCCGGCGACGTAGCCGACGACGGGCTTGGTGACGTGGTCCTTGACATACGCGGCGGCGCGTTCCTCGGCGTCGCCGCCGATCTCGCCGATCATGACGATGAGCTCGGTCTCGGGATCGTTCTGGAACGCCTCGAGCGCGTCGATGTGGGTGGTGCCGACGATGGGGTCGCCGCCGATGCCGACGGCGGTGGAGCAGCCGAAGTCCCGGAGCTCGTGCATGAGCTGGTAGGTCAGCGTGCCGGACTTGGAGACCACGCCGACCCGGCCGGGCTTGGTGATGTCGGCGGGGATGATGCCGGCGTTGCACTTGCCGGGGCTGATCACGCCGGGGCAGTTGGGGCCGATGATCCGGGTGGCGCTGCCGACCGAGTGGGCCCAGAACGCGGCGGTGTCGTGCACGGGGATGCCCTCGGTGATCACGACGGCCAGCCCGATGCCGGCGTCGACGGCCTCGATCACGGCGTCGCGGGCGAAGACCGGCGGCACGAAGAGCACCGACACGTCGGCCCCGGTCTGGAACATCGCCTCGGCCACGGTGCCGAACACCGGCAGCGTGGCGCCGTCGAAGTCCACACGCTGCCCGGCCTTGCGGGCGTTCACGCCGCCGACGACGGTGGCGCCGGCCCGAAGCATGCGAGCGGTGTGCTTGCCGCCCTCGGAGCCGGTCATGCCCTGCACCACGACCCGGCTGTTCTCGTCGATGAAGATCGCCATGTCACGCTCCCCGCGCCGCGAGCCGCGCGGCGGTGCCGGCGGCGTCGTCCATCGTCTCCACCATGGTCACCAGCGGATGCCCGGCCTCGGTGAGCATCCGCCGCCCCTGCTTGACGTTGTTGCCGTCCAGCCGCACCACGAGCGGCTTGGTCGCCCGGGAACCCAGCATGGCCAACGCCTTCAGGATGCCGTCGGCCACCGCGTCGCACGCGGTGATGCCGCCGAACACGTTCACGAACACCGACTTCACGCCGGGATCGCCGAGCACGATCTCCAGGCCGTCGGCCATCACCTGGGCCGACGCGCCGCCGCCGATGTCCAGGAAGTTGGCCGGCCCGGCCCCGCCGGCCTGGGCCACGACGTCCAAAGTGGACATCACCAGCCCGGCGCCGTTGCCGATCACGCCGACATCGCCGGCCAGCTTGACGTAGTTGAGCCCCTTGGCCCGGGCGGCCTGCTCCAGCGGGTCGTCGGCGGTGGCCCCGAGCGGCCGGCCGCAGTGGCGGAAGGCGGCGCTGTCGTCCAGGGCCACCTTGCCGTCCAGCGCCACGATCTCGCCGGATTTGGTGCGCGCCAACGGGTTCACCTCGACCAGCGTGCAGTCCTCGCGGACGAACACGTCCCACAGCTTGACGATGACCTCGGCCGATGCGGACGGCAGCCCGGCCGCCTCGGCGATCTCGCCGGCCAGCGCCAGGTCCATGTCGCGGACCGGCCGCCGGGTCAGGGCCGCCGGCCGGGTCGCGGCCACCTCCTCGATGTCCATGCCGCCCTCGGCCGAGGCCATCGCGAGAAAGGTCCGGTTCGCGCGGTCGAGCAGGAACGAGAAGTAGTACTCGTCGGCGATGGCGGAGGCGGCGGTCACCAGCACCGCGTGCACGGTGTGCCCCTTGATATCCATGCCCAGAATGGCCTCGGCGGCGGCTCGGGCCTCGGCCGGCGTGCCGGCCGGCTTGACGCCGCCGACCTTGCCCCGGCCGCCGACCTTGACCTGTGCCTTCACCACGACCGGGCCGCCGATCGCCATCGCCGCCGCGAACGCGCCCGCGGGTGTGGTGGCGACCTCGCCGGGCGGCACGGGGACGCCGTGGCGGGCGAACAGGTCCCTGGCCTCGTGTTCGAACAGATCCAACGTGCGGCCCTCCTGTGAACCCTGCGCGGGCAGAGGCTCCTCGTCGGTGGGGGTGGATTTCCGTGGACCGGAATCGCCGCGGCTGTGCCCAGCGGAATGGGCGCTGTCGCCGGGCGTCGAGATCGCGAAATGTTCTCGCCTTGCTCTGGACACCGGGCCGGAACAGGCGTAAGCATATGCCTACTCCATATCGTATGCAATCTACAGTGCAGCGGAGCCGGCGAGGAGTTGACCAGCATGGTGGGAACAGAACCTGTGGCAGGGACCCGGCAGTCGAGCGGTCCGGCGGCGAACGGATCCGCGCCCGCGCCGGCGATGATCTCCGGCGGCCATCTGGTCGCCAAGGCGCTCAAGGCCGAGGGCATCGACACCATCTTCACCCTGTGCGGCGGGCACATCATCGACATCTACGACGGCTGCGTCGACGAGGGCATCGAGGTCATCGACGTGCGGCACGAGCAGGTCGCCGCGCACGCCGCCGACGGCTACGCCCGCGTCACCGGCAGGCCCGGCTGCGCGGTGGTCACCGCCGGCCCGGGCACGACCGACGCGGTCACCGGCGTGGCCAACGCCTTCCGCGCGGAGAGCCCGATGCTGCTGATCGGCGGCCAGGGCGCGCTGACCCAGCACAAGATGGGGTCACTGCAGGACCTGCCGCACGTCGACATGATGAACCCGATCACCAAGTTCGCGGCCACCGTGCCGGACACCGCCCGCGTCGCCGACATGGTGTCGATGGCGTTGCGGGAGGCGTTCAACGGCGCGCCCGGCCCGTCCTTCCTGGAGATCCCCCGGGACGTCCTGGACAACAAGGTGCCGGTGGACAAGGCGCGGGTGCCGCAGGCCGGCCATTACCGGGCCTCCACCCGGCAGGCCGGCGACCCCGAGGCCGTGGAGAAGCTGGCGGATCTGTTGGCGCACGCCAAAAAACCGGCGATCCTGCTGGGCAGCCAGGTCTGGACGACCCGCGCCACCGACGCGGCCGTGGAACTGGTGCGCACGCTGAACATTCCGGCCTACATGAACGGCGCCGGCCGCGGCACGCTGCCGCCCGGCGACCCGCACCACCTCCAGCTGTCCCGCCGCTACGCCTTCGACAACGCCGACGTGATCGTCATCGTCGGCACCCCCTTCGACTTCCGGATGGGGTACGGGCGAAGGCTCTCCGCCAAGGCCACGGTGGTGCAGATCGACCTGGACTACCGCACCGTCGGCAAGAACCGCGACATCGATCTGGGCATCGTCGGCGACGCCGGCCTGATCCTGGCCTCGGTCACCGCCGCCGCGTCCGGCCGCGTCGACAACGGGGCAACCGGCCGCAAGCCGTGGCTGGAGGAGCTGCACAAGGTCGAGGACCAGGCGCGGCAGAAGCGGTTGCCGCAGCTGCATTCCGACGCCAGCCCGATCCACCCGTACCGGCTGGTGCACGAGATCAACGAGTTCCTCACCGAGGACTCCATCTACATCGGCGACGGCGGCGACATCGTCACCTTCTCCGGCCAGGTGGTGCAGCCCAAGTCGCCCGGGCACTGGATGGACCCGGGCCCGCTGGGCACGCTCGGCGTCGGCATTCCCTTTGTCCTGGCCGCGAAGCACGCCCGCCCGGACAAGGAGGTCGTCGCCCTGTTCGGCGACGGCGCGTTCTCGCTGACCGGCTGGGACTTCGAGACCCTGGTCCGCTACAACCTGCCCTTCGTGGGCATCGTCGGCAACAACTCCTCCATGAACCAGATCCGCTACGGCCAGGCCCAGAAGTACGGCCTGGCAAGGGAACGCGTCGGCAACACGCTCGGCGACGTGCACTACGACCAGTTCGCCAAGATGCTCGGCGGCCACGGCGAGCAGGTGCGCGACCCGGCCGACATCGGCCCGGCGCTGCGGCGCGCCCGCGAGTCCGGCCTGCCGTCGCTGATCAACGTCTGGGTCGACCCGGACGCGTACGCCCCCGGAACCATGAACCAGACCATGTACAAGTAGCGGGAGGTCGTGATGGGCAAGGCACTGGAGGGCGTGCGCGTCCTCGACATGACCCACGTGCAGTCCGGTCCGTCGTCCACCCAGCTGCTGGCCTGGCTGGGCGCGGACGTGATCAAGCTGGAGACCCCCGGCCGCGGCGACATCACCCGCGGGCAGCTGCGGGACATCCCGGACGTGGACAGCCTCTACTTCACCATGCTCAACGGCAACAAGCGCAGCATCACGCTGAACATGAAGAGCGACGAGGGCCGGGAGATCTTCACCAAGCTGGTGTCCGATGTGGACGTCCTGGTGGAGAACTTCGGGCCCGGCGTGATCGACCGGTTCGGCTTCACCTGGGAGCGCCTCAGCGAGCTCAACCCGCGGCTGGTCTACGCCTCCATCAAGGGTTTCGGCCCCGGCCGCTACGCCGACTTCAAGGCCTACGAGGTGATCGCGCAGGCGATGGGCGGCTCGATGAGCACCACCGGCTTCGAGCAGGGCCCGCCCACCGCGACCGGCGCGCAGATCGGCGACTCCGGCACCGGCATCCACCTGGTGGCCGCGATCCTGGCCGCGCTGTACCAGCGCACCAACTCCGGCCGGGGGCAGCGGGTGCAGGTGGCCATGCAGGACGCGGTGCTCAACCTGTGCCGGGTCAAGCTGCGCGACCAGCAGCGGCTGGCCCACGGGCCGCTGGGGGAGTACCCGAACGAGACCTTCGGCGACGAGGTTCCCCGCTCCGGCAACGCTTCCGGCGGCGGGCAGCCGGGATGGGCGGTGCGCTGCGCGCCCGGCGGCCCCAACGACTACATCTACGTGATCATCCAGCCGCCGGGCTGGCGGCCGATCACCGAGCTGATCGGCAAGCCGGAGCTGGCCGACGACCCGCAGTGGGCGACGCCGGAGGCACGGCTGTCCAAGTTGGACAAGGTGTTCGCCATGGTCGAGGACTGGACCAGCGGACTGTCCAAATGGGACGTCATGGAGCAGCTCAACGCGGCCAACGTGCCGTGCGGTCCGATCCTGTCCACCCGGGAGCTGATCGAGGACGAGACCCTGGCCGAACTCGGCTCGGTGGTCCCGGTGCAGCATCCCGAGCGCGGCGAGTACAAGACCGTGGGCTGCCCGCTCAAGCTCTCCGACTCGCACGTGGAGATCACCCGCTCGCCGCTGCTGGGCGAGCACAACGCCGAGGTGCTCGGCGAACTGGGCTACGGCCCCGACCAGCTGGAGCGGCTGCGCGCCGCCGGCGTGATCTAGGGGAGCGGCATGAGCGACTACGACCGCGAGGCGGTGCAGCGGGTGCTGGCGCGGGTCGCGGCGGACGGCCGCGACTCGCTGACCGCGCCCGAGGGCAAGATCGTCTGCGACGCCTACGGCATCGGCACTCCCGGCGAGGGGCTGGCCACCTCGTCCGAGCAGGCCGTGGAGATCGCCGAGGGCCTGGGTTTCCCGGTGGTGCTGAAGATCGTGTCGCCGGACATCCTGCACAAGACCGAGGCCGGCGGCGTGCTGGTGGGATTGAAGGACGCCGGTCAGGTGGCCCACGGGCACCGCACCATCCTGGCCAACGCCAAGATCTACAACCCCGACGCCGCGATCGTCGGCATCCAGGTGCAGCAGATGCTGGCCGCCGGCCAGGAGGTCATCGTCGGGGCCACCACCGACCGGACCTTCGGCAAGATCGTCGCCTTCGGGCTGGGCGGCGTGCTGGTCGAGGTGCTCAAGGACGTCACTTTCCGGTTGGCCCCAACGGATCGCCAGCAGGCGCTGTCCATGGTCGACGGCATCGCCGCCGCCGAGATCCTGCGCGGCGTGCGCGGGGCCGAGCCGGCCGACCGGGACGCCATCGCCGACCTGATCATCCGGGTGTCCGACCTGGTGACCGACTTCCCGCAACTGTCCGAAGTGGACCTCAACCCGGTGCTGGCCACGCCGACCGGGGCGACCGCGGTGGACGTGCGGATACTGGTCGACCCGGACGCCGCCGCCGAGCCGGCCCGGTTCTCCCAGCAGGAGATCCTGGCCGCGATGAACCGCATCATGCGGCCGGCCGCGGTCGCGGTGATCGGGGCGTCGGCCGAGGACGGCAAGATCGGCAACTCGGTGATGAAGAACCTGGTCAACGGCGGCTACCGGGGCGAGATCTACCCGATCAACCCCAAGGCCGCGGAAATACTGGAGCGCAAGGCCTTCGCCACCATCGCCGACGTGCCCGGCGAGGTGGACGTGGCCGTGTTCGCCATCCCGGCCACGTTCGTGCCGCAGGCCCTGCGCGAGGTGGGCGAGAAGGGCGTGGCCGGCGCGATCCTGATCCCGTCCGGCTTCGGCGAGACCGGCAACCACGAGCTCCAGGACGAGATCGTGAGGATCGCTCGGGAGCACGATGTGCGCATCCTCGGGCCCAACATCTACGGCTACTACTACACACCCGAGCACCTGTCCGCGACCTTCTGCACGCCCTACGACGTCCAGGGCGGGGTGGCGCTGTCCTCGCAGAGCGGCGGCATCGGCATGGCCATCCTCGGGTTCAGCCGCTCGGCCCGGATGGGCGTGTCGGCCATCGTCGGCGTCGGCAACAAGGCCGACATCGACGAGGACGACCTGCTGACCTTCTTCGAGCACGACGACAACACCAAGCTGATCGCCATGCACCTGGAGGACCTCAAGGACGGCCGGTCCTTCGCCGAGACGGCCAAGCGGGTGTCCCGGACCAAGCCGGTGGTGGTGCTCAAGGCCGGCCGCACCGCCCAGGGCGCCAAGGCGGCCAGCTCCCACACCGGGGCGCTGGCCGGAGACGACAAGGTGTACGACGACATCCTGCGGCAGAGCGGCGTGGTGCGGGCCCCGGGCCTCAACGACATGCTGGAGTACGCCCGCGGCGTGCCGCTGCTGCCCACCCCCAGGGGCGAGAACGTCGTGATCATCACCGGCGCCGGCGGCTCGGGCGTGTTGCTGTCGGACGCCTGCGTGGACAACGGCCTCACGCTGATGTCCATTCCGGACGATCTGGACAAGGCGTTCCGGGAGCACATCCCGCCGTTCGGCGCGGCCGGCAACCCGGTCGACATCACCGGCGGCGAACCCCCGTCCACCTACCGCGACACCATCGCCCTCGGCCTGGCCGACGAGCGGGTGCACGCGCTGATCCTGGGCTACTGGCACACCATCGTCACGCCGCCCATGGTCTTCGCCGAGCTCGTCGTCGACGTGGTCGAGCAGTACCGGGAACACGGCATCCACAAGCCGGTCGTGGCGTCGCTGTCGGGCGACGTCGAGGTCGAGCAGGCGGCCGAGTTCCTGTACCGGCACGGCATCGTGGCCTACCCGTACACCACGGAGAAGCCGGTCGCCGTGCTCGGGGCCAAGTACCGCTGGGCCAGGGAGGCGGGACTCATGCAGGGCTGACAGATGACCGAACAGGAGGCATGATGCCGATCCGGACTTAGCCACCGCACGCAGCACGATCAGACGCCATCGGAGGACAACAGGGGATCTGGGGACTCGCAAAGACGCGAAAGAGGCTCTGATGACCACTAGTTCCACCACGAGTTACCGGGAGTTGACGGACGACAACGGCAGGGTCTACCGGATCGGCGAGAGCCCCCAGGACCTCATGGGGCGCTCCCGGGCCTGGATGGTCTGGTTACCCTGGATCGCGATGATCGCGGTGAGCGTCTACGAGTACGGCTGGGGCGCCGTGGTCAAGACGTTGCAGCAGAAGAACGGTTGGACGCTGACCGAGGTGTTCTGGTTGGCGACGGTGTGGGCGGTCTTCCAGGCCGCCATCGCGTTCCCCGCGGGACGGTTGCGGGAGCGCAATGTGGTGTCGGCCCGTTCGGCAATGTTGTTGGGCGCGGTGTTGTCGGGCGTCGGCTATTTCACCATCGCATACAGTGGCAGCCTGGGTCTGGCGTTCGCCGGCTACTCGGTCTGCGGCGGCATCGGCGCGGGCCTGGTGTACGCCACCTGCATCAACATGGTCGGCAAGTGGTACCCCGAGAAACGGGGCGCCCGCACCGGTTTTGTCAACGGCGGGTTCGCCTACGGCGCGGTGCCGTTCATCTACGTCTTCAGCGCGGTGCTGACCCCCAGCAGCACCACGCTGATCCTGTCCCTGATCGGCGTCTACATGCTGCTCGTGGTGGTGGCGTGTGGATTGCTGTTCCGGGACCCGCCGAAGAACTGGTGGCCCGAGCACATCGACCCGTTCGAGTGGGCCCGCAACACCAAGACCAACAAGAGCCTGGCCAAGAACCCGCCGGCGGTAAGGCAGTTCACGCCGGGTGAGGCCATCCGCAGCGGCATGCTGCCGCTGATGTGGCTGTCGTTGGTGATCATCGGCGGGGTGTCCCTGTTCGGCATCAACTTCCAGGTGCAGTTCGCCACGGCCAGCCACTTCGGGCCGTTCGTGGCGGCGTCCTCGGCCGGCGTCCTGTCCATTGTGAACGGAACCGGTCGGGCCCTGGTCGGCTGGCTGTCCGACCACATCGGACGCCGGCAGACGCTGACCCTGGTGCTGGTGATCGCCGGCATCGCCCAGTTCGGCCTGGTGTACTCGGGCAACACCGAGAACATCGTGCTGTTCATGGTGTTCGCGTTCCTGGTCGGCTTCGGCGGGGGCGCGTTCTACCCGCTGTTCGCCGCCCTGGTGCCGGACTACTTCGGCGAGAACCACAACGCCACCAACTACGGCCTGGTCTACAGCGCCAAGCTCGTGGGCGGGGTCGGCGGCGGCGGGCTCGGCGCCATGGTCGTGGCCGGCTGGGGTTACACCGGCGCGTACGTGCTCGCCGGCTGCATCGCCCTGCTGGCCGCCGTGCTCACACTGTTCCTGCACCAGCCGGGACGGCCGAAGTCCAAGACCACGGTGTCGGCCGCGGCCCCGGGCTTCGGCGCCCCAACCACCGCCTAACTGCTCGCCTGAGCTTGACGTTCCTTGTGGTAGGCCAGCCGGGTTCGTTCCGTGTGGACGGTCATGATCCGGCTGGCCTGCTCGGCGTCGCCGGCGGCGATGGCCTCGATGAGCTGTTCGTGCTCGCCCCAGGCGTCCTCGCCGCGGGGCTGGGCGATCGGGGTGTAGTACCAGCGCACCCGGCGGTCCACCATGCCGATCAGCTCGGACAGCACGGCGTTGCCGGCCAGCGTGGTGATGAACGAGTGCAGGTTGGCGTTGGCGGTGACCAGCCGGTCCACGTCGCGGTTGTTCAGCGCGTCGACGCCGTCGGCCTGGAGGTGCCACAGCCGGTCGACATCCGACGGGGTGGCGTGCTCGGCGGCCAGCTGGGCCGAGTAGGTCTCCAGCACGCCGCGCACGCTGAGCAGCTGGTCGGCCTCCTCCTCGGTCGGCGTGTGCACAAAGGCGCCCTGGGCCGGGCGCAGATCCACCCAGCCCTCGGTCTGAAGTCGTTGCAGCGCCTCGCGAACGGGCTGGCGACTGACCCCCAGGTACTCGGCCAGCTCGATCTCCACCAGGTGCTGTCCCGGCTGGAGCGTGCGGTTGACGATCAGCTCGATGAGCGCCTCGTAGACGGCCTGGCGCAGCGGCGCGGGGCGTTCCACCTTGCGGCCGGCCGCCTCGCCGAGCGTGCCGCGGCTCGCCCGGCGCCGGTTGACCGCTCCGCCGGGGAACGGTGTCGCGGGCTCGCTCACCTGGAGCCTCCTCGAACAGGGGATTGGTGCTTAAAGGTTACAGAATTTCGTATGCAAAAGACACTGCACGTGGGACGGGTCACCTCTTGTGCCCATAGTACCGCAAACCGTACACACACGGCAACCGATCTGCTACCGGACGTAACACTCGCGCGGGTCTACCGTCGAACGTCCCGACATCGCATACTGTATCCAATCTCCGCCGACACCTGAGGGTGAGCCATGAAAGTCGCTGTTCTCGGCGCCGGGGCCATCGGCGCCTATGTGGGAGCGGCCCTGCACAGGGCCGGTGTCGACGTCCATCTCATCGCGCGCGGCGCGCACCTGGCCGCCATGCGCCGCGACGGCGTGCGGGTGCTCAGCCCGCGGGGCGACTTCACCGCCGCGCCGCCGGTCACCGACGATCCCGGCGAGGTCGGTCCGGCCGACTTCGTCTTCCTCGGCCTCAAGGCCAACTCCTACGCCTCTTGCGGCCAGCTGCTGGCGCCGCTGCTCGGGCCGGACACCGCGGTCGTCGCCGCCCAGAACGGCATCCCGTGGTGGTACTTCCACGGTCTGGCCGGGCATCCGTTGGAGGGCCGGCGGATCGAGGCCGTCGACCCCGACGGCGCGGTCAGCGCGGTGCTCGACGTGCGCCGGGCTATCGGCTGCGTCGTCTACTGCTCCACCGAGATCGAGGAGCCGGGCGTCATCCGGCATCTGGAGGGCACGCGCTTCTCCATCGGCGAGCCCACCGGCGACATCTCCGACCGCTGCGTCGCGCTGTCCGAGGCGATGATCGCCGGCGGCCTCAAGTGCCCCGTCGAACCGCGGCTGCGCGACGACATCTGGATCAAGCTCATGGGCAACGTCGCCTTCAACCCGCTCAGCGCGCTGACCGGCGCCACCATGGCCGAGATCTGCGCGCACGACGACACCAGGGCGGTCGTCGCGGCGATGATGGCCGAGACCGTCGCCGTCGCCCGCGCCGCCGGGGCGACGCCGTCGGTGTCCATCGAGAAGCGCATCGACGGCGCGCGCCGGGTTGGCCATCACAAGACCTCCATGCTCCAGGACCTGGAGGCCGGCAAGGCCCTGGAGACCGACGCGATCATCGGCGCTGTGGTCGAATTGGCCGGCCTGACCGGCGTTTCCGCCCCCACCCTGCGCAACGTCTACGCCGCGGTCGACCTGCTCGCGCTGAATCGGGCCCGCCGCGGCGCCTGACGGTCCACTATGGACAGACGCGGTGCACGTGCAGGTGACCGCTCGCCCGGTGTTCACGCCAGGTGGCTCGGACAAGTCAACCGGCGGACGTAGCGCGCCCACCCCCGGTGCCTGGCACAATGCAATGGCCGGGTGGCTTTGTGGCAAGCATTCCTACTGCTGGGTCAAGCGGAACGCCCGTCCGGTGATGCATCATGGCTTGTGTCGGGCTCGTTACGATCCGTGCACACAGAGGGGCTGGTGACATGCCGGAGCCAGAAGTCAGCCTGCGATCCGAGTTGATCGACCTGACCGGTATGTCCCTCACCGCCCTGCGCACGTGCGCCGACCCGGCCCTGCGCCGCTCGGTGGCCAAACTGCTCGACGAGGCCGACGATCCCTGGATAGCCGCCCTGCGCCTGCAGAGCGCCCAAGGCAGCAGCGGTTGCTGATTCCCGTGGGCGGCGGTCGCTCGGCCACGCACCGGTTGTCCGGCAAGGATCTCGAGGCGTTCGCGCGTGGTGGCGGCAGCCGTGCCGCGGTGCTCGAACTGCGTTCCGCCAAGCGCAGCAAACTGCTGGTCACGCTGCGGACCCTGCTCGATTCGGCGCCGGCCGGGCCGCTGGGGTCCTTCGCCGAGGCGTGGGACCTGCTGGCCGCGGCCGAGCAGGCGGATTCCGCCGCGGTGGGTGAGGTTCTGGCGTTGCCGGCGGTCCACGCCTGGGCCGCGCAGGCGTTGCGCCACCTGCGCGGCTCGGTCGCCTCCGAAGCGCCGTTGTGGTTCGTGCTGGGCCATATGAATGCCGTGGCCGTGGCCGCCGCGGTGTCGGCCGGGTTGGAATTTCGCGCCAGAATTCCCGTTTTTGCGGGAGTGGCGGTGCTTCCGACGGTCGGCGCGGCCGTGGTGCCGACCGGCGAGCGGCACGCCGTCGCCGAGCTCGTTGCCGCGCAAGGCGAAGTCGTGGTGCGCCACGGCGGTGTCGAGGCGGCGCAGTGGCTGCCGATGCGCAGGATCCGGGTCGAACACGAGGGCCACGAACTTGCCGTGTGGTTGGACGACCTGTCGCCGTTTCGCGCGTTCGGCGGCCCGCAACCGGCCGAACCGTTGTCCGGCCAGGTGTTCCAGGACTGGACTTCCGCGCTGGAGCGCGCGTGGCGGCTGCTGGTGTCCCGGCATCCCGAACAGGCCGAGGGCCTGGCCGCCGGCCTGGCCGCCTTGGTGCCGGGGCGGCGTCGTGGCCGGTTCCGGGATTCCAGCGCCACCTCGGCCGACGCGTTCGGCTCGGTGGAGCTGGCGCTGCCCTCCGACGCGCCGCGACTGGCGGCGGTGCTCATCCACGAGTTCGCGCACAGCAAGCTGAACGGCCTGTTCGAACTGGTGACGCTGGATGTGGAGAACCGCGAGGAGATCTTCTACGCGCCGTGGCGGGACGACCCCCGTCCACTGCACGGGGTGCTGCACGGCGTCTACAGCTTCCTTGCCGTCACGGACTTCTGGCGCGCCGAGGGTGCGGACGACATGGCGCACTTCAGGTTCGCGCTGCACCGCCGGCAGACGATGGAAGCCATCGACACCATCGAACGCAGCGGGTTGCTCACCGAAGCGGGCGAGCGGTTCGTCGCCACCATGCGGCTGCACGTGCAGGAGTGGCAGCACTATCCGGTGCCGGAACGGCATCGCCGGGCGGCCGAACAGGTGGCTTGGGACCACCGGGCGACGTGGCGGCTGCGGCACCTGGCCCCCGATCCGGATCACGTGGCCGCGGTGGCCGCCGACTGGCAGGCGGGCCGGCGCTGGCGGGGTGATCCCGGGCCGGCGCCGGTGGTTCGCCCCGCCGCCGGCCTGACCGAACCGCGCGCGCGAACCCACCTGGCCGAGTGGGCGCTGCGTTCCCCGGAGACGTTCAAGGCGCTGACCGAGGAGACGGTGGCGGCCGAGGTGTCCGGGGCGACCGCCGCCGACCTGTGCCTGGTGTTGGGCGAGACCCGGCGCGCGGAAGCGCTGTACCTGGCCCAGATCGCGGCCGATCCGAACGGGTTCGCCGGCTGGATCGGCCTCGGTCTCGCGGTGGGAAGTCGTTGTCTGGCCGAGTTTCCCGAACTCGTGCGGGCGGTGGCGGCGGTGGCGGACGCCGCCCCGGGCGAGCTGGTGGCGTGGTTCGACCGGGGCTGACCCGGCGGTGGCGTCCGCCCGGCCGGACGAGCGTGCGGCCGGGCCATGGGGCCACTGCCGAATCCGTCGACGCGGCCGATCCGGACGGGTTCGCCGGCTGGATCGGCCTCGGTCTCGCGGCAGCCACGGTGACGCCCGTCGAGCTGCTGGCATGGTTCAGCCGAGGATGACCCGACGTGCCATGCGGTGGCGATGTGGTCGGGCGGCCGGTCAGATGATCGGCATCGGCTCGATGTCGCAGTCGGCGCGGTACCGGTTCTCGGCCTTCATCGTGGCTGGGTGCTGCGCGCCGAGCACTCCCCGGAACTGCTGCACCACGGCCTCGTGCTCGGGCCCGGCCTCGGCGTCCCGGTGCAGGGCGAACAGGTCGAGGACCCGGTTCAGCGCCACCGCGAGCGTGGACGGGTGGCGCTCACCCAACCGGGCCCGGGACCGCGCCAGGGTCTCGGTGTCCAGTTCCAGCGCCGCCGCGTGATCGCCGCTCGCGGCCAGGTCGCTGGCCAGGTTGGTCGCCGCAACCAAGGTGAACGGGTGGTCGGCGCCGAGCTTGTCGGTGAACCACCGCAGTGCGTCCTGGTCGAGCTGGCGGGCCTCCGCGACCTCGCCGGCCAGCCGCAGCGTGACCGCGAGGTTGGTGGCGCCGACCGAGGTGTAGGGATGCTGCTCGCCGAGGGTGTCGCGGTACCGCTCCCAGCTGCGGCGGCCCAGGTTGCGGGCCCGGCCGAGCTCGCCGTTCTGGCGGAGGTCCACCGAGAGGTTCATGGCCGAGGCCATGGAGTCCGGGTGCTCCTTGCCGAAGCGACGGCGGAAGCCCTCGAACGCCTCGTTGGCCAGGTGCAGCGCGCCCTCGTGATCACCGGCCTTGCGGCGGGCCACGGCGAGGTTGCGCACCGCGCTCAGGGTCTGCGGGTGGTCGTTGCCCAGCAGGTGCCGGTGCTGCTCGACCGTCTGCTCCTGGTGGGTGGACGCCTTCACGTAGTCGCCGGCCTCGCGGTCGTCCATCGTCAGGGCGTCCAACGACTGGAGGGTGAACCGGTCGTCGGCGCCGAACTCGCGCTGCCGGCCCTGCCATGCCCGTTCGTCGAGTTCCCGGGCCTTGGCGAACTCGCCGGTCAGGCGCAGGCTCATGGCCAGGTTGTGCGCGATGAACAGGGTGTTCGGATCGTCGTCGCCGAACACCCGGCGGGACCGGACGTAGCTGTCCTCGTTGAGCTTGCGCGCGCCGGCGAAGTCGCCGACCGCGCGCAGGTCGGAGGAGACCAGGCCGGCCAGCATCAGCGATTCCTCGTGGTCGTCGCCCACGGTCTCGCGCAGCAGGGCCAGGGTGTTCTCGTCCAACGCCTTGGCCCGCGCGTACTCGCCCATGTTGCGCAGCGCCACGCCGGCTCGGCGGGCCGCGGACAGGGTGTCCAGATGGGCCGCGCCGAACTTCTCGTCCCAGACCTGGCGGGCTTCCTCGGCGACCTCGTAGGAGCCCTGGTAGTCACCCCAGGCGTTGAGGAACACCGCCTGGTTGACCACCAGCCGGCGGACCTCGGTGTCGTCGCAGTCCACCGCCTTGGACACCCGCACGTGCGGTTGCAGGCTGCTGTACACCGGCCAGTGCTGCGGTGCGCCGGGCAGCTTGGGGTCGGTCTTGAGCAGCAGCAGGTGGGCGATGTGACGCATGCGGGCCTGTTCGGCCGGGCTCATCTGGTCCTGCACCACGGCCTGCACGATGCGGTGCAGCTGGATGGTGTCGTTGCGGTGGTCGACGCGGGCCAGGCTGTAGCGCTTGATCTCCCGGATGGCCCGGCCCAGCGACACCGGCTTCTGGAGCGCGTCGGCCAGTTCCGCCGGCACCGTCGAGTCACGCAGGTCGGTGAAGATGCCGCGGCTGATCGGCTCCGGCGCGAAGCAGGAGCACAGCTGCACCAGCTGAAGGGCCTGCGGGCTGTCGCGGCGCAGGCGGTCAAGCGACACGTTCCACGCGGCGGCGACGGTCACCGGGTAGTCGATGGGGGCGTTGTCCTGCAACAGGTCCAGGCGCTGCCGCTCGAACAGCTCCAGGTACTCCGGCACCGACATGCCGGTCTCCGCGCACCACGCGCCGGCCTGCTCGATGGCCAGCGGCAGGTCGCCGAGCACGTCGGCCAGCTGCGCGGACTCGTCCTCGGTCAGCTCCGGGCAGCGGCGCTGGAGCAGCTCGATGCTCTCCGGCCGGTCGAAGATGTCCACCTCGACCGCGCGGGCCACGCTGGACCAGCGCGGGTTGCGGGAGGTGACGATGACGTGACCGCTGCCCTGCGGGAGGAACTGGCGCAGATCCTCGGGCTGGTCGGCGTTGTCGAACACGAGCAGCCACCTCATGTCGGCGGTCGGGTTGCGCAGCTCCTCCAGCACCGCCGGCACCGCCACCAGCGGGCTCGGATCGGCGGTGACCAACTGCATCTTCTGGGCCAGCTCGACGAACGAGGACTGGATCAGGGCCGGGTCGTCGGAGGGAACCCACCACACCAGGTCGTAGTCGCCGATGTGGCGGTAGACGTACTCCACCGCGACCAGGGTCTTGCCGACGCCGCCCATGCCGTGCAGCGCCTCCGGCAGCACCGCCATCGGCGAGGACGCGTCCAGCCGCTCGGCCAGCCGGCGCAGCAGGTCCTCGCGGCCGGTGAAGTTGGCGTTGCGCAACGGCACGTTGCCCCAGATGGGCGGGAAATCGCCCGGTCGCCGACGCTGTCGGGGGCTCTGCACGTCGACGGACACTTCGTCTCCTCCCGGGCGGGGCGTGGCGGTGCCTCCGGCCGGCCACGCCGCCGGGACGTCCGGCTCGTCCACCGCGGGCCGCGAGTGGGTCGAGACGGCGGCGGCGCCGGCCGTGGAGTTACTGTACGAACTACTCAATGGGGTTCCTTCTAGTTCAACGATACGGCTCGGATAGGGTTCAGGCGCCTCATCCGCACCAGGTGTCCCGAGCTGTCTCGCTGAATCCCGGGCCTGTTCCAGTTCGGCCCGCAATGCCTTGCCCCGTCTGGAGTACTCGCCGCCCAGCGCGGCCATCACGGCCTGTTCGACCGAGGCGAACCGGCGCGACCCGTCGTCGGCCACGTCGGGATGCGCGGCGGTGTCCGGCGAGCGCAGCGCGTCGCGCAGCCCGCGCATCGCCGCCACGGTCGGCGCCAGCCGGTCCGCGACCATCCGCAGCACCCGCATGGTGTCCTGGCGGAACCCGGCCGCCAGCAGTTCCTGCCTTACCCCGTCTCGGAATTCGTAGGCCACGGCCTCCGGATCGGTCACCGCCCCGGTGCCGACCCGGCGCAGCAGGCCGGACAGGAAAACCTCGGCCAGGTGGGAAATCCGCGATCCGGGCAGCATCTCCCGCTGCACCAGCATCATCGTCGGCACGTTGAGCGGCGCGGCGGCCAGCAGCACGGCCAGCCGGAACGCGGTGCGCGAGGACGCGGCCCGGAACCGCCGCACCCGGTGCTCGGGCGCGGGTTCGCCCGGCGGCTCGGCCTCGGCCGGCGGCTCGTCCAGCCGCGGCGGGCGGGTCACGGTCGGCAGCACGGTCAGCGCGACCGGCGCCGGGGCGGGGTCGGCCACCAGCCGCGCCCATCGGCCCAGTGACCGTTCGTCCAGCTCCAGCAAGGGAATGGGCACGATCCCGGGCGGCGCGTCCAGGTCGCCGAACCGGCACCGCAGCCGGGTGTTGGCCGCGCGCGGCGCGGCGGCCCGCAGCGTGGCGGCCATCGGGTCCAGGCTCGACCAGTGCCACAACGACTGCGGCAGCACGTTGATCACCGCGACCGGGCCGCACCGGCCCCAGCGGGCCAGCCAGCGCTGGGCCATCGACTCCTGCCAGGCGGCCCCGATGCCGTCGGTCAGCACGATGATCAGCCGTCGTCCGGTCGGGTCAAGCAGTCGCGACGGCGACAGCGCCACATGATCGTTCTCGGTGCGCAGCGACAGGGGCTTGACCTGGTCAGTGTCCAAATGGAACAGTCGTACTGTTGAGAATGCGCCCTGGCGTTCCAACAGCGTGCGGAACTCGGCGGCGGTGCGCCGCCAGATCACCATGGACTCCGAGCTGTCCACCACCAGCACTGCCTCAAGTGGACGGTCGAGGGCCGGCCGCATGATCGGCGTCATGCCGTCCAGGCCGGCCGACCTTTCCGCGGTGGCGTCCTCGTCCAGCTCCTGCCGCACGCGCGCGGGAACGGTGCGCTTGAAGGGGCGCAACGCCCTGGCGATCTTCCGCCCACTGTGCAGCCCCGGCATCGCGGGCCATTCAACCATCGGCGCGGGCGGTGCGGCGGGCGGGGTGGCGTGACCCTTGGGGGTCCTACGGCGATTCCCGTCCTGGCCGGTCGGCCGGATGTCGGGCCAGGCCGGGACGGGCGCGCGGGCCGGCGGTTCCGGCCGGCGGGCGGATCTGGGCGGTTCGTCGCGCTCGACCGGCGACCGGCGCGTTTCCCCAGTGCTGGCAGGGGTTTCAGCGGCGGTAGGGGGGTCCTGCTCGCGGGCCAGGTGCGCGGCGAGGAAAAACGCGTCCGCCACCTCGAACGGGTACAGCTCGGCGGTGCCGACCGGATCCGCGCGCCCGTCAGCAGTGCCACTGCCTCGCGGTGGCACCGGGAGAGCGCGGGACGGTCCGGTCATTCTGCTTCCGTCAGCCGTTGCCAGACACTGTCGATAAGACCATCCCACAACTCGTCGTAGCTGTATTCCTCCGAAGTGACGAGATGCACCGCATTCAGCAACTGGTCCGCGGCCAGCCCGTCCACACGGCGACTGCGTGCGACGAACTCCTGGATGAGTTCCCTCGAACGGGCGGATTCCTTGCCCCGAAAGTGAGCGTGCACCATCGCGGCCAGCTGATCGACGTCCGGGTCCTCGATGTGCATGCGCAGGCAGCGGCGCAGGAAGGCCGGCGGGAACTCGCGCTCGTCGTTGCTGGTGATCACGATCATCGGGAACGCGTGGCAGCGCACCCGGCCGCGGCGGATCACCGCGGTGCGGTCCGGATCGGCGGTGTGCACCTCGATCTCCGGCGCCACCTTGGCCAGCCGACTCAGCTCCTTGATCGTGTACTCGCCGTCCTCGAACACGCCGAGCAGGTCGTTGGGCAGGTCGATGTCGCTCTTGTCGATCTCGTCGATCAACAGCACCCGCGGCCGCTCGTAGGGCAGCAGCGCGGTGCCCAGCGGGCCGAGCGTGAGGAAGTCCCCGACCTCGCGCTCGGTCGACGGGGCCCGGCGGGCGTTGGCCGCCTCGACCCGGCCGATCGCGTCGTAGTCGTACAGGCCGGAGTTCAGCGTGCTGCGGCTGGTGATCGTCCAGCGCAGCACCCGCCCCAGCTTCAGCTCGCGGGCGATCCGGTAGGCCAGCGCCGACTTCCCGGTGCCGGGCCGGCCGGTCACCAGCAGCGGCCGGCGCAGCAGCAGCGACAGGTTCACGGAGTCGACCTCGCGCCGCGACGCGCTCGGCTGAGCCGGGCTGACCGAACCGAGCCGCCGGTGGTTCTCGGCGTCGTCCTCGGGCGGCGGAGGCAGCACCGGCCCGCCGTCGAAGGCCCGCCACGGGGGCGGATCCGGTATCGCCGGACCCTGTCCCTGGTCCGGCAGCGGCCAGCCGGTGCCCTGATAGACCTGCCTGGTCATGTCGTCACCTCCGGGCGCGGGGCCGCCGGTCGGTCGTACAGTTCGATGATTCGCTCCGGGTCGTCCCAGAGCAGGCTCACGTGCGCGCCGCAGTGCTCGTCGCGGCCGGTCCGCTGGGCCAGGTTGCGCAGCTTGCGGGTGGTGGCCCGCAGACCGTGCGGGCCGGCCGCGACCTGTTCGTCCGCGCCGGCCACGAATTCCTCCAGCGCCTTGGGATCACGGCACCACAGCACCACCGGCACGCCCTCGCGCAGCGCCACCGTGAGCGCGTCGCGGCCGGGGACGGCGGCCTCGTCGAGACAGTGGTCCAGCACCACCACACAGGTCTCTGGCTGGTCGGCCAGCGTCGCCACCAGCTCCGACAGGTAGTTGTCCGACTCCTGGCGGCACCACAGCGCGGGCGCGCCCGCGGACATCGAACGCCAGCGGAGCAACCAGTTGCGGTGCCACGACTGTTTGCGCATCCGGTCCAGGCTGCGCAGCACCACCTCGAACTGCACGCCGAGGTAGCGGTCCACGCCGTCGTCGTACTCGGCCAGCCACCGGTCCACCGGCAGGTGCATCAGCTCCCGGGGCAGCAGGAACTCCAGCTGGATGGGTTCGGGCCGCAGGTGCCAGGCGTCCTCGGCCCGTTCGACCAGATCGGCCACGTGCCGTTCGATCTCGGCCAGCGTGCCGGCCCGGTCCTCGCCGCGCTCGGGCTGCCAGTCGCCGACGGAATGCCAGTGCGAGAGCACGTACCGGTCGGCCTCGTACCGGTCGCGCTCGATCTGCATCACCAGGTACAGGCTGCCGGGATTGTCGCGTGCGGTGGCGATGGCCGGCTTGGCCGCGCGCAGCTCGGCCATCGGCGTGGCCAGGTCCATCCGTTCGGCCTCGTGGTTGATCCACTCGCGGATCCGGTCGGCCAGCGTCTCGTCGGTCAACGCCGCCAGCCGCTCCAGGAACACCAGCACGTGCGGGACGCCGTCGGCACGAGCGTTGTGCTGCTCCAACAACACCAGCACGTCGTACACCGTGCGGTAGCCGGGCGGCAGGGCGTGCGCGGCCGGGCCCAGCACCTCGCGGTAGAGCTCGTCCAGCGGCGGCAGCGACGCCCCCTCCAGCAGCGAGACGAGCTGGCTGCGCTCGGCCGCCGGCAGCAGGTCCAGCGGGCTCATGGTGTCCACGAGCGCGGCCACGCGGATCACTTCCAGGGAGTCCGGATCCAGCTCCCGGATGGCCTCCACGAGCGCCGGCAAACCGCCGGGGTGACGCTCGCACGTCATCACGATGCTGAAGACGTGCAGGCGCGCGACCGGGTTCTCGGCCGGGTCGAATCCCGGGCCCAGCTTGCGGCGCAACAGATCCAGCAGCAGGTCCCGGCCGTCCTTGTGGCGCAGGAAGTACACCTCCTGGAGCGCGTCGACGAGCTGCCCCAGCGAGACGCGGCCGCCCTGGCCCTGGTCGTACACGGTCGCGTCCTCAGCCCAGGGGCCGATCGGGGCCGGGCCGCTCCAGCAGCGCCGCCACCGTGGCGTCCAGGGCGCGCACCGCCGGGCCGTCCCCCTCCAGCTCGTGCACCGTGCCCAGCAGGTCCTCGATGCCGTAGTCGTAGCGCACGCAGGTGTTGACCAGGCTGAACACGTGCAGGCGGGCCTGCGGGTAGTAGGCCACCGCATTGGCGATCTCGGGCCGCAGGTTGTCCAGCAGCAGGCGGCGACCGGCCTCGCTGGCCATGAACGGGACCGCCAGCAGCGCTTCGACCAGCGCCGTCAGACCGACCTGCGGCTTGCGCGGGCGACGTCGGTCGGCGACCAGGACCTGTCTCACCGGGTCCTCCGGCTCGGGCTCGACGGTGCACGGCGGCACGGACTCAGCCAGCATCGGCGCTGTCGATGTCATCGTTAATGCCCCGCCGTGGCTGTCACCCGGAAGTCGTATCCAGGCGCCGGCGGCGGTTTCCTTGATCCGGAAGTCGATGCGCCGGTAGGTGTGCGGCTGTGCCGCCGGGTCGTGCCGGACGACGCTGAGGTAGAGGTCATCGGAGACGATCACCACCAGGTCGCCCGCGGCCAGCTCAAGGGCGCGCTTGGCCGCCGGGGCGTCGAGCAGCCGGAAGCCGAAGTTCAGCGCGTCGCCGGTGATGCCGTGCTCGTCGCGGTGGATCTCGCCGGCGTGCAGGGCCAGCCGCAGGCGGGCCCGGGAGGGCGCGTCGGTGCCGCGGTTGTGCCGGCCCAGCGCGTCGACCAGCCGTTCGGGCAGCCGGGCGACCAGCCGGCTCTTGGACACCACGGGCGGCACCAGGACCATCACGCCGTCGCCCAGGTCGTTGACGTCGCAGTCGTCCCATGGGATCTCGGAGGCGGTGAAGGCACTGGTCAGCGCCGAGTAGACGACGTGGCGGACGGACAGGTGGTGGTTGTCGGTCCGCGTCGGGTCGCCGAAGCGCTCGACGTCGACGAGCACCATCGACACGTAGTGGGCGTCGAGGTGGGTCTCCATTGATCCACCTTGCCGCCCGCCGGCCCGCCGCTCTGTGTCATCTGAAACAGAGGACGGTGGCTTGCCCTGAATCGTGATAGGCGAATATCGTAGACTGCATACAGTCTTCGAGGAGGGTGGGCCATGGGCCGGAGGAAGCGGGAACCCTATGTCCGACTCACCCGGCCACTGGTCCGGGACGCCGGCGTGCTGCGGCCGGCGAGCTGGGACGAGGCGCTGGACCGGGCGGCCGAGGGCTTCCGGCGCAACGTCGCCGCCGGCGGGCCGGACGCGTTCGGCATGTTCTCCTGCGCCCGGGCCACCAACGAGATGAACTACGTGGCCCAGAAGTTCGCCCGCGCGGTGATCGGCACCAACAACGTCGACTCCTGCAACCGCACCTGCCACGCCCCCAGCGTCGCCGGACTGGCCAAGGTGTTCGGCAGCGGCGGCGGCACGTCCTCCTACCAGGAGATCGAGGACGCCGACCTGATCGTGCTGTGGGGCTCCAACGCCCGCGAGGCGCACCCCATCTTCTTCCAGCACGTGCTCAAGGCCGTGCACAAGGGCGCCCGACTGTATGTCGTCGACCCGCGACTGACCAGCACCGCCAAGTGGGCCCACAAGTGGTTGCGGCTCAACGTGGGCACCGACATCCCGCTGGCCAACGCCATCGCCCGCGAGATCATCCACTCCGGGCTGGTCAACCGGTCGTTCGTCGAGCGCGGCACCGAGGGGTTCGCCGAGTACGCCGCCTCGGTCGAGCAGTGGACGCTGCCGGTGGCGGAGCTGGAGACCGGCGTGCCGGCCGAGCTGATCCGGGAGCTCGCCCACGCGTACGCGCGAGCCGACCGGGGCCAGCTCTCGTGGACACTGGGCATCACCGAGCACCACAACGGCACCGACAACGTGCTGTCGCTGATCAACCTGTCATTGCTGACCGGGCAGGTCGGCCGGTATGGGGCCGGCCTGAATCCGTTGCGGGGCCAGAACAACGTGCAGGGCGGCGGGGACATGGGGGCGATCCCGGACCGGCTGCCCGGCTTCCAGGACGTGCAGGACGCCGACGTGCGGGCCGCGTTCGACGCCGCCTGGGGCTCCCAGATCCCGCCCTACAAGGGCTGGAACCTGACCCAGATGCTGGCGGCGATGGAACGCGGCGACATGACCACCGTGTACGTCATCGGCGAGAATCCGGTGCAGTCCGAGGCGGACTGCGAGCACACGGTCAAGCGTATGTCCAATTTGGACCATGTGGTGGTGCAGGACATCTTCCTCACCAAGACCGCGCAGCTGGCCCACGTGGTGCTGCCGGCGTCGGCCGCGTGGTGCGAGACCGACGGCACCTTCACCAACAGCGAGCGCCGGGTGCAGCGGGTGCGCAAGGCCGTGTCCGCGCCCGACGGCGCCCGCGACGACATCGAACTGCTCTGCGAGCTGGCGAAGCGGCTGGGTCACGACTGGCACTACGACAGCGCGGAGCAGGTATGGGACGAGATGCGCGCGCTGTCCCCCATGCACCGGGGGATGAGCTACGCGCGGCTGGCCGACCTCGGGGGCATCCAGTGGCCCTGTCCCAGCGAGGACAGCCTGGAGCCCACCTATCTGCACGCCCGGCTGTGGGAGACCGACCCGGTGAAACGGGGCCGGCCGGCGCCGTTCTCGGTGCTGCGGCACAGCCCGCCGGTGGACGAGCTGACCGCGGAGTTCCCGCTGCGGCTGACCACCGGGCGGCGCCTGGACTCCTACAACACCGGCGTGCAGTCGGCCGGGTTCCCGTCCCCGCTGCGTCGCGGCGAGACCCTGGACCTGTGCCCTCAGGACGCTCTGGACCTCGGCGTCGTCGAGGACGAGCTGGTCCAGATCTCGTCGCGGCGCGGCGCCATCGTCGCCCCGGTGCGCATCGACGAGGGGCTGCGGCCGGGCCTGGCCTTCATGACCTTCCACTTCCCGGACGAGGTGGACGTCAACCAGATCACCATCGAGGCCACCGATCCGGTCGCCGGCACCGCCGAGTACAAGGCGGCCGCGATCCGCGTGGACAAGCTCGATTCGAGTCAGATGGCGAGCCGCTGATGGACCTGCGTTTTCTGGACGCCGAACCGTCCACAGTGGAGAAGAACGCGATCGACGCGGCGCTGGCCGGCACCGATCTCGGACGGGACCAGCTGTTGCCGGCCCTGCATGCGGCCAACGACGCCGTCGGGTGGATCAGCGAGGGCGCGTTGAACCACATCTGCCGACGGCTGTCGGTGCCGCCGGCGGAGGCCTATGGCGTGGCCACGTTCTACTCCCTGTTCTCCCTGGAGGAGCGGCCACGCCAGGTGGTGCACGTCTGTGTGGACCTGGCCTGCAAGGTCAACGGCGCCGAGGCGCTGGCCGCCGCGCAGACCGAGCACGTCGTTCGCAGCCCGTGCCTGGGGGTCTGCGAACGCGCGCCGGCGGCGCTGGCCGTCGGGGCCGGCGGGGGAGCCGAGTACCTGATGCCGGAGCTTCCGTTGCCACAGCGGGGAGATCCCTCGCTGCGGCTGCTGCGCCGGGTCGGCGTGGTGGATCCGCGCAGCCTCGACGACTACCGCGCCGCCGGCGGCTATACCGCGCTGCGCAACGCTTTGCGGCTCGGGCCACAGGGCGTGATCCGCGAGGTCACCGACGCGCGGCTGATGGGTCGCGGCGGCGCGGCCTTCCCGACCGGGCGCAAGTGGGCCGCCACCGCTGGGCAGCCGGCGCGGCCGCATTTCCTGGTGTGCAACGCCGACGAGAGCGAACCCGGCACGTTCAAGGATCGCGTGCTGATGGAGGGCGACCCGTTCGCGGTGATCGAGGCGATGACCGTCGCCGCGTACGCGACCGGCTGCACCCGCGGCTACCTCTACATCCGCGGGGAGTACCCGCTGGCCTTCTCCTTGCTGGGCAACGCCATCGCCGTCGCCCGGGAGCGGGGTCTCCTCGGCGACGGCATCATGGGGCAGCCGGGTTTCGACTTCGACATCGAGATCCGGCGCGGGGCCGGGGCGTACATCTGCGGCGAGGAGACCGCGATCTTCAACTCCATCGAGGGCTTTCGCGGCGAACCCCGCAGCAAGCCGCCGTTCCCGGTGGAGCAGGGCCTGTTCGGCCGGCCGACCGTGGTCAACAACGTGGAGACGCTGGCCAACGTGCTGCTCATCATGACCGAGGGCGGCGAGGCGTTCGGCCGGATCGGCACCGCCGGTTCCACCGGCTCCAAGCTGTTCTGCGTCTCCGGCACCGTGCCCAAGCCCGGTGTATACGAAGTGCCGTTCGGCGCCACCCTGCGGGAACTGCTCGACCTGGCCGGCGGCGTCGAGGATCTGCGGGCGGTGCTGCTCGGCGGCGCCGCCGGCGGCTTCCTGCGGCCCGACGAGATCGACCTGCCGTTGACCATGGAGGACGCCCGCGCCGCCGGCGCCACCCTCGGCTCCGGGGTCGTGCTTGTCCTGGACGGCACCGTCGACGTCGGCGGATTCCTGTTGCGCATAGCCGAGTTCTTCCGGGACGAGTCGTGCGGGCAGTGCGTGCCGTGCCGGATCGGCACCGTGCGCCAGGAAGAGGCGCTGCACCGCCTCGTCGGCCGCAGCGGCGACGCCCAGGACCTCGTGCTGCTGCGGGACGTCGGCCAGGTGATGCGGGACTCCTCCATCTGCGGCCTCGGGCAGACCGCATGGAACGCCATCGAATCCGCCATCGACCGTCTTGGGGTGAAGCTGTGACTGCCGTCGACATCGGACTGCCTCGCCGGCTCGTCGAGTTCACTTTGGACGGTGAACCGGTGGCCGTGCCCGAGGGCTCCACCATTCTCAGCGCCTGCAAGGACATGCCGACCCTGTGCTACGGCGACACCCTGGAGCCGGCCAACGCCTGCCGGGTGTGCATGGTCGAGGTCGAGGGCTCCCGCACCCTGGTTCCCTCCTGTTCCCGCAAGGTCGAGCCCGGCATGGTCGTGCGCACCGACACCGAGCGCACCCGGCACAGCCGGCGTCTGGTGCTCGAACTGCTCGGCTCCGCCACCGACCTGTCCACCACCCCGAACGTCGCCGGCTGGATGGCCGAGGTCGGGGCCGACCCGTCCCGCTTCGGCCCCGACGCCGCCACCGTCGCCCAACCGGCCACTGTGGACAATGAGCTCTACGTCCGCGACTACGCCAAGTGCATCCTCTGTTACAAGTGTGTCGACGCCTGCGGCGACCAGTGGCAGAACACCTTCGCCATCGCCGTCGCCGGCCGGGGCTTCGACTCCCGCATCTCCACCGAGTTCTCCGCCCCGCTGCCCGACAGCGCGTGCGTCTACTGCGGCAACTGCATCGAGGTCTGCCCCACCGGCGCCCTCAGCTTCCGCCGCGAGTTCGACAAGCGCGCCGAGGGCACCTGGGACGAGTCGGCCCAGACCGAAACCACAACCGTATGTACGTTTTGCGGAGTGGGCTGCAACCTGACCCTGCATGTCCAGGACAACGAGATCGTCAAGGTCACCTCACCCCATGACAGCACGGTCACGCACGGCAACCTCTGCGTCAAGGGCCGCTTCGGCTGGCAGCACGTGCAGCGCACGTGACCGATCGTGGCCGCAGAACACGATTCAGTGAAGTCGCACAGAAGTCGCAGAATTCACGGGTGCACCCTACAAGTCTCTTGTAGGGTGCACTGTGCACGTTACGCTTGTGGGCCCCTCGTCGGCCCTGGTCGACCTCTCCGCCGTTTCACTCTCCGAGCTTCGTACCAGCGCGGATCCCGAGTTGAAGCGGTCAGAAGCGCGCATAGTGCACGAGGCTGGAAGTCCCTGGCTCGAGGTGCTCAAGACCCAGAGTGCCGGCGGCGGTAGCGGCTGCTGACGGCCCGGGATGTACACCACACACGTGCTCACCGATGCCGAGCTGGCATCGATCGCCCGTGGACGTGGCGGCACGGCGGCGGTGCGCAAGCTCCGTGCCGGCTACCACAGCAAGGTGCTGGTCAGCCTGCGGGCGTTGCTCGATCTCGCCCCGGCCGGCCTGGCCCTCGATGAGGCCTGGGACACACTGGTCGACGCCGAACAGGCCGATCCAGGGGCCGTCGCCGAGGTGCTCGACCGGCCCGAGGTGCAGGGCTGGGCGACCGACACCCTGCGACGCGTGGCCACCACAAAGGACCGCGAGCAATTGCTCCCCTTCGCCGGCCAGGCCCAGGCGGTCGCCGCCGCCGCCGCGATCGCCGCGGGGATCGATTGCAAGCTCGCCATACCGGCGATCGCCGGCATGATTGCCTTGCCTGGGCTGGGGACTGTCACACTGACCTCGGATGATCACGCCGAGTTGGCGGTGATATCGCGGCGTGTGTTCGTGCGTACGGTGGACGGGACCGTCCAATTGCCGGAAACCCTGACCAAGGATGGCCCGGGATGGCAGGCACAGCAGCGAGTTCGTTGTGAGCACGCGGGCAAGGTGCTGGACGTCGCTCTGGACGACAGCCAGCCCTACCGGTTCGGTGGCGTGCGGCCGCCGCGACGGCTGACTCCCGACCAGGTCGAGGGCTGGCGGCAACGCCTGGACCGGGCTTGGCGGTTGTTGGCGACCAATCATCCCGACACCGCGGACGAGCTGGCGGTGGGCATGTCCGCACTGGTGCCGAGGGCGGCGGCGAACCGGTTCCGGCTGGCCAGCGCATCGACCGCGGATGCCTTCGGCACCATGGAAATCGGGGCGGTCGAGGACGCGGCGACGGTGGCGTCGATGCTGATCCACGAGTTCTCGCACAGCAAGCTCAACGGTGTGCTGACCCTGGTGGCGCTGGACGTCGAGGACCGGCACGAGACGTACTACGCACCGTGGCGGGATGACCCGCGACCCTTGCACGGATTGCTGCACGGCGCGTATTCGTTTCTGGCCGTCACCGACTTCTGGCGGCGTGAGCGGCACAGCGACCCCGTGCGGAATCTGGAGTTCGCCGTGCGGCGGGGGCAGGTCGTGCCCGCGCTCGAGGCCATCGCCGGCAGTGGCCTGCTCACGGCCAGGGGTGAGTTCTTCGTCCGTGAGATGACGTCGGTGGCCGATGGCTGGGCGGACGGCGTGGTGGCGCCGCCGGTCCAGCGGCTCGCCGACCGAGTGCTGGCCGATCACCGTGCCACCTGGCGGATTCGGCACCTTCGCCCGTCGGACGGTCAGGTGCGGCAGGCAGTGGCGTTGCGGCGAGCCGAAAAGCCGTGGTCCGGGGGCCATCAGGCCGAGCTCGTGCCGACCCTGGATCCGATGGTGGAACCACGGGCCCGGACCCATCTCACGCAGTGGTCGCTGGCCGAACCGACGACCTTCGCCGCGCTCACCGACGAGACGGTGGCCGATGAGGTGCCGGGGGCCACGCCGGCCGACCTGGCGCTGGTCAACGGGGCCGGCGATCGGGCTCGGATGCTCTACGTGCAGCAGATCAGGACCGACCCGCACGACCATGCCGGGTGGATCGGCCTCGGACTGGCCACCGGCCGCCGCAGCCTGCTGGAGTTCCCCGAGCTCGTGCGCGCGACACACCTGGCCGAGCCGGGTGACCCTGAGACGTTGGCCGCCTGGTTCGACAACGACCTCAGATGATCGTGATCGGTTCGATGTCGCAGTCGGCCCGCAGACGGTTCTCGGCGTTCCCCGTGGCGGGATGAGCGGGGCCGAGGCTGTTGCGGAACCGGTCCAGCAACGGCGTGCGCTCGGCCTCCGCCTCATCGTCCCGGCGTAGCGACGCCAGGTCGAGCGCGTGGTTCAGTGCCACTGCCAGGGTCGACGGGTGGCGGTCGCCGAGCGTTCGCCGGGATCGCGCGTGCGTGTCGGCGTCCAGTTCCAGCGCCGCCTGGTGATCTCCCGCCGCGGCCAGGTCGCTGGCCAGGTTCGTCGCGGCGACCAAGGTGAACGGGTGGTCGACGCCAAGGGCGGCCCGAAAGTGCCTGAGTGCCAACCGATCCAGCCGCTCCGCCTCCTCGACCACGCCCATGAGCCGGACCGACACGGCCAGGTTGGTCGCGGCGGCGGACGTGAACGGATGCTGCTCGCCCAGTGTGCCGCGGTAGCGGTCCAGGCTGCGTTCGCCGAGCGTGCGGGCGACCGGCAGGTCGTCGGCGTGCCTGCGGTCGATGGAGACGTTCATCGCCGCGGCCATCGTCTCCGGGTGATCGTCGCCGAGCCGCTTGCGAAACCCGCGCAGCGCCTCGGTGGACAGCTCCAACGCGCCGACGTGATCGCCGGCCTTGCGTCGGGCGACGGCGAGGTTGGCGATCGCGGTGAGCGTCTGGGGATGCTCGCCGGTGAGCAGAAGGCGATGCGCGGCAACGACGTTCTCGCCCAGCCGGCAGGCCTCGGCGTGGTTGCCCAGCAGCCGCTCGTCCAGCGCGATGGCGTCCAGGGACATCAGCGTGAACCGGTCGTCGTCGCCGAACATCGTCCGGCGGCCGTCCCACACCTGCTCGTCCATGATCCTCGCCTGCGCGAAGTCGCCGGTCAACCGTAGGCCGATCGCGAGATTGTGCTGGGCGTACAGCGTGTTCTCGTCGTTCGGGCCGAGCGTGCGGGCACTGCGTTCCAGAGTGTCCTCGTTGAGCCGCCGCGCACCGTGGAAGTCGCCGATGGCCCTGAGATCGGAGGAGACCAGCCCGGCCAGGATGAGCGTCTCCTCGTGGTCGTCGCCGACGGTTTCCCTGAGCAGGGACAGGGTTCGCTCGTCCATGTGGCGAGCCTGCTGGAAGCGGCCGAGGTTGCGCAGCGCGGTCCCGACCCGGCGGGCCGCGGACAGTGTGTCGAGATCCCGCTCGCCGAATCGCTCGTGCCAGACCCGCCGGGCCTCTTCCGCCGTCTCGTACGAGGCCTGGTAATCGCCCCAGGCGTTGAGGAACACCGCCTGGTTGACCACCAGCCGCCGAACATCCGTGTCGTCGCAGTCGATCGCGCGGGCCGCCCGCACGTGTGGCTGCAGACTGCTGTAGACCGGCCAGTGCTTCGGCACCCCGGGTAGACGTGGATCGGTCTTCAGCAGCAGCAGGTGGGCGATGTGACGCATCCTCGCTTGTTCGGTCGGGGTCATCTGGTCCTGCACCACGGCCCGCACGATGCGGTGCAGCTGGACGGTGTCGTTGTGGTAGTCGACGCGGGCGAGGCTGTAGCGCTTGACCTCGCGGATGGCGCGGCCGAGTTCTATGGGGCGGCGGAGGGGTTCGGCGAGTTCGGGGGGGACGGCGGCGTCGCCGAGGTCGCTGAAGATGCCGCGGCGGATGGGTTCGGGGGCGAAGCAGGAGCAGAGCTGGACGAACAGCAGGGCCTGGGGGGAGTCCTGGCGGAGGCGGTCCAGGGAGACGTTCCAGGCGGCGGCGACGGTGACGGGGTAGTCGATGGGGGCGTGCGCCCGCAGCAGTTCAGCGCGCTGGCGTTCGAACAGCTCCAGGTACTCGGGCACGGGCATGCCGGTGGCGGCGCACCAGGCGCCGGCCTGTTCGAGGGCCAGGGGGAGGTCGCCGAGGACCTCGGCGAGCTGGCCGGCCTCGTCGTGGGTGAGCTCGGGGCAGCGGCGCTGGAGCAGCTCGACGCTCTCGGTCCGTTCGAAGACGTCGACCTCCAGGGCGCGGGCCAGGTTGGCCCACTCCGGGTTGCGGGAGGTGACGATCACGTGGCCCGGGCCCTGCGGCAGGAAGCCGCGCAGGTCCTCGGGCCGGTCGGCGTTGTCGAACACCACCAGCCAGCGGGAGTCCAGGCTGGGGTTGCGCAGCTCGGCCAGCACGGCGGGCACGGCGACCTGGGGACTGGGATCGGCGGTGGCCAGCCCCATCCGGTCGGCCAGCTCGACGAACGAGGACTGGATCAGCGCGGGATCCTCCGACGGTATCCACCACACCAGGTCGTAGTCGTCGAGGTGGCGGTAGACGTACTCGACGGCGATGAGGGTCTTGCCGACGCCGCCCATGCCGTGCAGGGCCTCGGGCAGCACGGCGGTCGGCGCGGACGAGTCCAGCTGCGCGGACAGCCGGCGCAGCAGCTCCTCCCGGCCGGTGAAGTTAGCGTTGCGCAGCGGCACGTTGCCCCAGATCGGGGGGAAGTCGCCGGGGCGTCGGCGGGGCCGTGGCAGGTGCGGCGGCGTCGCGCCGGGGTGCGCGGCCGTCGCCAGGTCGTTGTGCCCGTCGTCCACGATGGCGCCTTTCGGGTCGTGGACAGGCCGCTCGCGGGGTTCGCCGTTCGCCGGGCTGCTCGTCTGGGGAAACGCGCCCAGCGCGGCACGCAAGGCCTTGCCCCGTCTGGAGTAGTCGCCGCCCAATGCCGTCATCACTGCCTGTTCGACGGTAGCGAATCGGCGGGCCGAAGGACTCCGCAGATCGGGGTGCGGCGCGGTGTCCGGAGAGCGCAGCGCCTCGCGCAGCCCCCGCACGGCGGCGACCCGGGGGCCGAGCCGGTCGGCGACCAGCCGGACCACCAGGGCGGTGTCCCGCCGGGAGCCGGCGGCCAGCAGCTCCTGCCGCACACCGGGCTTGAAGTCGTAGCCGACGGTGCCGACGTCGGTGATCTCGTCGTCGATCCGGGTCAGCAGGCCGGACAGGAACACCTCGGCCAGGTGCGCGCCGCGGGCGTCGGGCAGCATGAAGCGCTGCACGAGGGTCATCACCGGCAGGTTCAGCGGGGCGGCGGCCAGCAGCCGGGCAAGCCGGAACGCGGTGGTGGACGCGGCCGCCCGGAACCGCAGAACCCGGTGCAGCGCATCCTGATCGTCGTCGTCGACGGGCTCGTCGGCCGACTCGGCGGCGGTCGGCCCGGTGCTCACGAGCAGGGCCGGCAGCCGCACCGAGTTCGCGCCGGGCTCGGCGACCAGCCGCGCCCACGGGCCGAGGGTCCGCTCGTCGAGTTCCAGCACCGGCACGGGAATCCGGGCGCCGTCGGGCACCAGATCGCAGCGCAGCCGGCTGTTGGCGACCCGCCGGGCCGCCGCGTGCAGGCGAACCGGCGTCGGCCGGATCCGGCTCCAGTGCCACAGCGACCGGGGCAGCACGTGCAGCACCGCCACCGGACCGCAACGGCCCCAACGGCCCAGCCATTGTTGTACGAGGCCGTCGCGCCAGGCCGCGCCGATGCCGTCGGTGAGCAGCAGCACCAGCCGCCGACCGGTGGGATCCAGTAGTTCGGCCGGACTCCGCCGCGCGCCGGAGGCGGCCTCGCCGCGCAGCCACAGGCTGCCGGTCCGGTCGGTGTCCAGTTGCAGGCCCCGCACCGTGGAGAACGCGGCCTGCCGCTCCAGCAGCACCCGCAGTTCGGTCGCGGTGCGACGCCACAGCACCATCGACTCGCCGGCGTCGACGACGAGCACGACCTCCATCGCCCGATCCTGAGCATGCCTCAGGTAGGGCAGCCAGCGCCGTTGCACGGCGGCGTTGTTGGCGGTCTCCTCCTCGTCGAGTTCGGTCAGCGTGGCCGACAGCTCGGTCCGCTTGAACGGGCGCAGGGCGCGGGAGATCGACCGCTGCCCGGTGAGTCCGAAACCGTTGTGCCAGTCCGGTTCGCCGGCCACGTCGTGCCCGGCGCCGTCGGCGGTGGGCTCCACAACGGCGTCGAGCCGGGGCGGCGGTGAGCTGAGCTGGCCGGCGGCGCTGTCCGAGGATTCGCTGGCACTGCTGGCATCGGTGGCTTCCGGAGGCGGCGGCGGACTCTCCGGTGGTGGGGCGGCGTGGTCGGACGGGCTCGGCATGGCGGTGTCGGACAGGTGCGTCGCCAGGTAGATCGCGTCGGCGATCTCGTCCGCGCGGAGGCGGCGGGTGGGCAAGCGCTCCCCGGTTGTGGCGGGATTGTCCGGCCCAGTGGTCATTCGGCTTCCGTCAGGCGCTGCCACACCGAGTCGACCAGGCTGTCCCACAGCTCGTCTTCTGTGTACGCCCCCGAGGTCACCAGGTACACCGCGTTGAGCAGCTGGTCGGTGGCCAGGCCGCCGAGCCGCCGGCTGCGTTCGAAGAACGACCGCACGAGCTCCCACGACAGGCTGTTCTGGTCGCCGTGGAAGTGCGCGAGCACGGTCGAGGCCAGCTGTTCCACGGTCGGGTCCTCGATGCGCAGACGCAGGCAGCGGCGCAGGAACGCCGGCGGGAACTCGCGTTCCCCGTTGCTGGTGATCACGATCATCGGGAAGGCCCGGCAGCGGACCCGGCCGTGCCGCACCACGGCGACGCCGCCGTCGGCGGTGCGGACCTCGATCTCCGGCTGCACCTTGTCCAGCCGCATCAGCTCGGCGATGTCGTACTCGCCGTCCTCGAACACGCTGAGCAGGTCGTTGGGCAGGTCGATGTCGCTCTTGTCGATCTCGTCGATCAACAGCACCCGCGGCCGCTCGTAGGGCAGCAGGGCGGTGCCCAGCGGGCGCAGCGTCAGGTAGTCGCCGATGCCGCCGGTGGCGCCGTCGTTGATGCTGGCCGCCTCGACCCGGCCGATGGCGTCGTAGTCGTACAGGCCGTGCTTGAGGGTGGACCGCGAGGTGATCGTCCACCGCAACACCTTGCCCAGCCGCAGTTCCCGCGCGATCCGGTAGGCCAGCGCCGACTTCCCGGTGCCGGGCCGGCCGGTGACCAGCAGCGGCCGGCGCAGCAGCAACGCCGAGTTGACGAGGTTGATCTCCTGCGACGAACCGCCCTCGGGCGTGGTGACGATCATGGCCCCGAGGCGGCGGGTGTTCTCGGCGTCGTCCTCCGGCGGGGGAGGCTGAATCGGGCCGCCGTCGAACGCGCGCCACGGCGGCGGTGGCGGCAGCAGGTCGTCGGCGCTGAGATCCGGCCGCGGCATGCCTGTGCCACGGTACGGCCGGTGCCCGCCGCCGGAGGTCACCGCCCGACCTCGCGCCGGGGCGCACCCGGTTCGCCCAGGTCGATCAGCCGTTCGGGGTCGTCCCACAGCAGGCTCACATGCGCTCCCACTTGATCCACGGTGTCCACACGATGGGCTTTACCACGCATGGTCCGAACGCTCTCCCTGATCTGATGGAGTCCGGCCCGCGCGACCAGTTCGGCGGCGGCGGTCGCGAACGCCGCGCCGGCGTCGGGATCGCGACACCACAGCACGATCGGCACGCCCTCGCGCAGCGCCACGGTCAGCGCGTCGGGCCCGAGTTCCGCGCTCGGCTCGATGCGGTGATCCAGCAACACCACCGCGATGTCGCCACGGTCGGCCAGCACCGCCTGCAACTCGTCGAGGTGGTCCTGCCGGTCCTGGTGGCACACATAGCCGGCGCCGGTGTGGTCGCGCACCGCCCGCCAGCGGGAGCGCCATTGCCGCTGCCACGACCGTTTTCGCATGCGTTCAAGACTGCGAACGGACACCTGGTAATGCGTGCCCAGCCGGCGCACGATGCCACCCTCGGCCGACAGCACCCAGCGGTCCAGGGGCAGGTGCACGAGTTCGCGGGGCAGGATGAACTCCAGCGCGATCGGATCCGTGGACATCGCCCAATCCGCCTCGGCGTCGTCGATCAGCTCGGCCACGTGCCGCTCGATGTCGGTGAGGCCGCCGGTGCGGTCCTCGCCGCGCTCCGGCCGCCACTGCCGGTCGCCGGCCTGCCGCCAGTGCGACAGCACGTACCGGTTCTCGTCCACGAGGTCGCGTTCCAGTTGCAGCAACAGGTACAACCGGTCCGCGCCGGTCGCGACCGGCGGCGCCGGCAGGCCGCGCAGGGAACGCATCTGGTCGGTCAGGCCCATTCGCTCCGCCTGCCGGTCGGCCCACCACCGCAGCCGGGCCGCCAGCCCGTTGCCCACCCGGGCGGCCAGCTGCTCCACGAACACCAGGGCCGGTGGCAGGCCGTCGGCGCGGGAGTTCTGGTCCTCCAACCAGAACCAGACGTCGACCAGTCGCTCCAGGCCCGGGTCCGGGTGCGGCGCGGCCGGGCCGAGCACCCGTTGGCACAGCTCGGTCAGCTGCGGCAGCTCGATCCCGTGCAGCATCTCGAACAGCTGTTCGCGGTCGAAGTCGGCGACGAGGTCGAGCGGGCTCATGTCCTCGATCAGCCGGCAGGCCTGCGCCACGGCCAGCGAGCCGGGTTCCAGGTCCCGCAACGCCTCGGCCAGCGCGGTCAGACCGCCGCGGCGGTCGTGGCAGGTGCGCGCGATGCTGAACAGGTGGGCCCGGGTCTCGGGGTACTCGTTGACGTGGAAGCCGTTGCCCAGCTTGTCCCGCAACAGCTCCAGCACGAGCCGGCGCTCGTGGACCGACCGCAGCGACGAGACCTCCTGCAACGCGTCCACGAGAAGCCGAAGGGTCGGGTTACGGTGATCGTGCCGGTGATCGCTCACGCTGGTCCCTCAGGTCCGGATCCGAAGGAGGCGTCAGTGTGGCAGCTGGGAGAGCGGTTCGGCTACGGTGCCGCCGCGGTGTTTCGCCGGAATGGAGTCACCGGCCGGCCGGCGGACCACGGTCGGTAGCCCATGCTGGCGTTGGTCATCGTCCGTCCAGGTGGATGGCCTGTTTGCCTTGCCGGTGGCCGGTTTCGTGGCCAGTCCGGCCGACTGGACGGCAGTCGGCCGGACCGGCCGGGCATCAGGTGGCGGGAACGAGGTTTCGGCTGCCGCGCCGCCAGGCGACGACCAGGAACGCGACCAGGCCGAGGAACGGCAGCGAGCAGACGATCCAGCTCAGCGTGAGCGGCGGTCCGGGCTGTTCCAGGACCTGGAGATCGCTCAAGGTTCCCTCACCGTGGCCCTGGGGGCCGTCGATGGCGAAGGTGAGCTTCCAGGTGCCCTGGGTCTGGAGGGCGAAGACGTCCAGGCCCCAGACGTCCCGCTTGCGGGGATGACGGGCCAGCGGGATCGGGTAGGTGTGCGAACCCGACGGGCCGGTGCGGACGTAGGCGCCGGTCTTGCCCTCGATGCCGCCGTCGGGCGCGAAGGTGAAGTCCAGGGACTGCATGGCCCGCAGCGGCCAGGTGGAGAAACCGACGGTGAGACCGTAGGGGCCGACCTGGACTCGTTCGGTGTGCACGACATTGACCGGCTCGTAGGCCATCGCCGGCGAGGCGGTGGCCAGGGTGAGCAGCAGGGCCGCCAGCACGGCGGACAGGCGCTTGATCATGCCGGCACCTTCTCCCCGACGCGCACCATGGCGCCGAAACGTGAACCGAGATAGGCGCCGAGCCAACCGAACAGGCCGCCGGCGATGGTCGTGGCGATCAGCAGCAGCGGAGTCGCATGTGGACCGTAGTGCAGCCAATCACGTTGCAGGACAAAGGTGAGGCCGAGGATGAGGCCGGCGGTCGCGCCCGCGAGCAGGGGGCCGCGCCGCAGCAGCAGCTCGATGGCGACCGCGGCGAGCAGGGCGGCCATCGGGATGCCGGCGGGGATCAGCGACGGCTCGCCGCCCATGCCGTCCCGCATCGGCAGTCCGACCGAGTCGGCGTAGACCGCGGTGGCCCACGGCGTGAACACCCACAGAATCCCTTGCATGACAAGCAAAGCGGCGGCCGTGGCCAGTGCGGCGCCGGGACGGCCGATGGCGACCCGGGTGACCACGAGCAGCAGCACGACAACCAGGGCGGTGGTGGCGACGATTGTGTCGAACGGCAGGTTCAGGCCCTGGAAGGCGTTGGCGGTGATGGGAAAGTACGTCATCAGCACCGGAACGCTGATGGCCATGGCGATCCGGCCCCACAGCTGGTCCCGCGCGGCGGCGGCGATGATCACCGCGCCGATCATGGTGATGGAGATGGTGGTGAACAGCGCCACGTGCGGCGGCGAGTTCAGCACGGCGTCGAAGCCGTACACGGTGTGCCACCACAGATCGGTGAGGCCGTACAACAGGAACGCGGCGGCCCCGAGCCCGGTCACGAGGTAGCCGAGCGGCGCGGTGAATGCCCCGCCGAACACCCGGATCGGGATGCCGCCGTCGCGCGGGTCGGGTGTCTCGCCGCGGCGCTGCGCGGCCGTCACGGCGAGCACCACGACCAGTGCGGCGATGCCGGCGATGGCGCTGCCCGAGTAGATGAACAGGTGCGGCAGCGTGAAGAACGTGTCCGGCCCCACGTCGATGTGCCACTGCACGTCCCACGAGGTGCCGATCAGCGATATCCCCGTGCCCAGCAACACGAATCCGGCCCCTGTCGGCCTCATTCCCTGCCCCCTCATCCGGTCACCGTCACCGGTGACACGTGTTCGTCCACTCCGGACTGATCCCGCACGGTGGTGACGATCTCCCACTGGCCCGGCATCATCAGCGGCAGCCCGGTGACCCTGAACTTGCCGGTGTCCGTGGCCACGGCCGGAATCTGGCCGGTGGCGTAGCCGGTGGTCGGCATGACGGCCTGCACGCTCACGGTCGCGCCGGCCGACGGCGTCACGTCCAGCTCCGCGGTCCCGGTGTCCACCAACCGGGCCGTGACGTCGTGTTTTCCTTGCTTGGCAGCGGGCGCAGCGTCGACGTGCACCGTCAACGGGATGGTCTCGACCCGGTAGTTCCGCTCCACCTGAATCCAGGCCTGGTAGTCGCCCGGCAGCGGAAACGTGTACGTGAAGGCGACATCCGGGCCGTAGGCGGCGACGGTCTCGTCCGGCGCGCTGTCCCCGTTCACCGGCATCAGGCCGCCCATCGACCCGGCGGCCATGGCCATGCCGGTCATGTCGCCGCCCATCGAGTGCGCGTGCACCCACACCGGCGCGGCCTGCGCGCCGCCGGGGCCGAGCGGGCCGACAGCGAGCAGATGCCCGAGCATTCCCAGCCACGGCTGGAGATCCGCCGTGGTGCCGACGTGGGCGACGATCGTTCCCGGCTGACCGGCGACGAACTCCGGCGCGGTCACGTGCACATCAGCTGGAGAATCCTGTTTAGTGCCAACGGAATCACCACTGGCGTCGATCCCGACCGTGGAGCGGACGAGCTGCACGCCGCCGCCGGTCCGGGCGATCTCCGCCGCCACGGCGTAGTGGCCGGCGACCGGCATCGTCAGCGGGAACTGGAAAACGCCCGGGGTCACGCGGATCGGGTGCAGGTGCCACAGCTGTCCGGACGGCCCGATCACGATCAGGTGCATCAACGCGCTGTCGTGCACCATGAGGTCGTCCACCGGGCGGCCGGTCGCGCCGTCGGTCAACGCCAGCGTGAAGGTCGAGGCCTGGTGCGTGGCAACGGAAGTCGGCGACAGCGACAGGTTGGCCGGCTGACGGGAGTAGTCACCGGTCAGCGGCTGGGCCAGCCGATACGGCTCGGTGGTGTTGATCCCGTCGGCATCCACCTGCGTCCCGGGCTGCGGCGGCAACGGCAGCGACGTCGACAGCACGGCCCCGGTGATCGCCACCGCCACCCCGGCGATCGCGCCGCCGGCCGGGATCATCGCCCACCATGCCCGCCGGGACCGGGTGGCCACCGCCAAAGTCGCCGCCAGACCCACCCCGGTCACGAGAAAACCCAGGTATACGGCCTGTTCCGGCGGGCTGACCGGCTGCGCCGACACCACGAACGGGATGCGCGCCACCCGCTGCCCGTCGTCGATGGCCAGCTCCCACCGCCCGGCCGCGTCCACCCGCAGGTCGCCGCCGTAGGAGCCGGGCCGGGAGCCGAGGGCGACGGCGGCGCCCTCGGCCGAACCCGGGCCGGTGATCGACAACCGCAGCGTTCCCGCCGGCGAGCCGGCATGGGTGAGCACGTCCACGTGCAGCGGGCCGGGCACGCCGGTGACCCGGCGCAGCGTCACGGTCAGCTCGCGGTCGCCGAGCGTCTGGGCCACGTGCACGTCGCCGCCGCCGGACGCGGTGTCCGCGTGCGCCGGCGCGACGAGCAGCAGCCCGATCAGGAGGGCGAGAACGGTGGCTTTCATCGTGATCGACGCTAGGACCGGCAAACGCCCCCGGTAACCACGGCCGCGAGGGATGATTGTCCCCCGTGGGAGGGACTCGGCGTCGGGGTCGGGTGTCGCATGATCGGTGCCGGATCGACCGGGAGGGGCAATGCGGTTCACCGTGCGTGGCACACTCACGCGCCAGTCGTTGCTGGTCGCGGGCCTGTGCGTGATCGCGGACGTGGGCTACGTGTGCTACGCGGACTGCTTCCCGACCACCGTCATGCAGGCGGTCACGCTGTTCGCGATCATCGGCGCCGACCTGTGGCTGGCCGGCCCGGCCCGGCTGTCCGGCTACGTCGCCGTGGCCCACGGCCTGATCCGGATCCTGACCGTGCTGGCGATCGCGCCGTCCGCCGGCGGCAACACCGCCGGCCTGATGATCGCCGGCTACCGGGCCGGCGCGTGGCTGCGCGGCTGGCCGGCCTGGCTCACCATGATCGCCACCACGGCGTGTGTCGGACTGACCCGCTACCTGGCCAACGGCTTGCACAACTGGCCGATCATCCTGCTGATGATGGTGGAGTTCGGGCTGCTGCCCTGGCTGGTCGGCCGCTACACCACCACGCGGCGGGCCTACCTGGCCGAGCTGGAGCAGCGGGCCGAGCAGGAACGCCGGGACGCCAAGGAAGCGGTGGCCAAGGCCGTGTCCGAGGAGCGCGGGGCCATCGCCCGCGACCTGCACGACGTGATCGCCCACCACGTCAGCGCGATCAACGTGCACGCCGGCGCGGCCCGGCTGATCATGGCCGGCGACCAGCACAACGCCAAGCTCGGCGAGTCCGTGACGGCGGTGGAGAGCTCGGCCCGCTCGGCCATGGTCGAACTCCGGCACCTGCTCGACCTGCTGCACGGGGATCGGGCCGACGGGGCCCGGCAGCCCGGCCTGGACAACATCGACGAGCTGTTCGACGGTGTGCGCACGGCCGGCCTGCACGCCTCGCTGTCCATCACCGGCCGGCCCCGTGACCTGCCGGAATCGCTGGACATCGCGTTGTACCGGATCGCTCAGGAGATGCTCACCAACGCCCTGCGGCACGGCGACGGCACCTCGGTCGCGATGGACCTCGACTACGGCGAGTCGTCACTGGCCCTGACCGCCAGCAACCCGATGCCGCCGGGCGCCCGTCCGTCCGACGGCCCGCACCGCGGTCGCGGCCTGGCCGGCATCGCCAACCGCGCCACCATGTTCAAGGGCGTCGCCAGCAGCGGCCCGGCCGCCGACGGCAGCTGGCGTACTTCGGTGGTGTTTCCCCTATGACGCTGGATGTGCTGCTGGCCGACGACCACGCCATGTTCCGCTCCGGGATGCGGGCGATTCTCGGGACCCAGCCCGAGTTCCGCTGCGTGGCCGAGGTCGGCGACGGCAGCGCGGCCGTCGCCGAGACGCAGCGGCTGCGGCCGGACGTGGCCCTGCTGGACGTGCGGATGCCGAAGATGGACGGCCTGGCCGCCACCGAGGCGATCCTGGCCGCGCCCGGCAACCGCACCAAGGTCATCGTGCTCACCACCTACGACCACGACGAGTACGTGTACCGGGCGTTGCGGGCCGGGGCCAGCGGCTTCCTGCTCAAGAGCCTGCCGCCGGAGGAGCTGATCACCGCCGTGCGGGTGGCCGCCCGCGGCGACGCGCTGATCGACCCGTCGGTGACGCACCGGCTGATCGGCCGCTTCGCCACCGCCGTCGCGCCGCCGCCCGAGCCGCCGGAGCTGGCTCAGCTCACGCCCCGGGAACGCGAGGTCCTGCTGCTGGTGGCCAAGGCCCACAGCAACGCCGAGATCGCCGTGCAGCTGCATGTCGGCGACGAGACCGTGAAGACGCACGTGTCGCGGATCCTGGCCAAGCTCGGGTTGCGGGACCGGGTGCACGCCGTCGTCTACGCGCATCTAAATGGACTTGTGCCGGGCCAATAGCCTGGATGGATGCGACCTGAATCCGGCCAGGTGTTGCACTTCTCCGAGGATCCGACGATCACCGTCTTCGAGCCGCACGTGGCGGCCACGTCCAAGTACGCCGAGGCCTACGTCTGGGCGGTTGACGCCTCCCGCGCGCCCGACTACTGGTTTCCGCGCAAGTGCCCGCGGGCCATGGCCTGGACCGTGGAGTCCACCACGGAGGAGGACCGCTCGTGGCTCGGCGGCGAGCGTGTGCACGCGATTGAATACAGTGCGCTGGAGTGGATGCGGACTGTCGAGCTTTTTGCCTACCGTCTGCCGGCTGACGATTTCGAGCCGTTCGGCGACTACCACCACTGCCACGTGTCCACCCGGACCGTCCGCCCGCTCGGGCCGGCCGAGCGCGTCGGAGATCTGTTCGCCCTGCACGAGGAAGCCGGCATCCAGCTGCGGGTGCTGCCCAACCTGTGGCCGTTCTGGGACCGGGTGATCGCCACCACGCTGGGGTTCAGCGGCATCCGGCTGGCCAACGCGTGCCCACCCGGGCAAGCGCCGGAGGTTATCCAGTCAGAAACCGGATGCATCCGGTCGACATGATCGGTCGCCGAGCCCACCATCGCTAGCACCCGGACAGTCCGGGGCGGGTGAGGTGAGGAGGCGTTCGATGCGCCGCGTGGTGTTCCTGGTTCAGCCGCAGGTGTACCTGCTGGACCTGGCCGGCCCGGCCGAGGTGTTCCACACCGCGCGTGACTTCGGCCTGCCCTACGAACTGTCCTATGTGGGCGACGAGCCCGAGGTGGTCACCGCCGAGCTGCTGCCGGTGCGCCTGGCCACGACGTGGCCCACCTTGTCCCCCAACGACATTGTCATCGTGCCGGGCAAGCAGTGCGCCACTTTGGAGGATGTCGCGCCCAGCGAGCGGGCCCTGGCCGTGCTGCGCTCGCACCACCGGCAGGGCGGCATGGTGATCAGCGTCTGCGCCGCCGCCGAGACCCTCGGCCGGGCCGGGCTGCTCGACGGCCGGCGCTGCGCGACCCACCACCAGCTCCAGGACGAGCTGGCCGCGCGCTACCCGGCGGCCGAGGTCGTACGGGATGTTCTGTATACAGTGGACGGAAATCTGGCCACGTCGGCCGGCATCACCAGCGGCATCGACCTGTGCCTGCACCTGATCGCCACCTGGCACGGGCCGACCATGGCCGGCCGCATCGCCAGGGCGCTGGTCGTCTACGCCCGGCGCAACGGCAGCGACGAGCAGGTCAGCGCCCTGCTGCGGCACCGCAGCCACCTGTCCGACCTGGTCCACCGGCTGCAGGACGTGATCGACGAGCGCTACACCGAGCCGCTGCGGCTGGCCGAGCTCAGCCGCAAGTTCGGCTGTAGCGAGCGCACCATCACCCGCCGCTTCCGGGACGCCACCGGCCTCACGCCCCTGCGCTACCAGCAGGCCCTGCGGCTGGAGCGGGCCGAGCACCTCATCGCCAGCGGCACCACCGTCGAAGGCGCCGCCCGGGCCGTCGGCTTCTCCGACTCCCGCACCCTGCGGGCCCTGCGCGCCGCCGCTCGTACGGCCTCCGTCTAACTTCTCAACCCAGATTACACTGGGGGCGTGGACGACCAGGTCAGCTACAGCACCGAGAACTGCTCCATCGCTCGCACCCTCCAGTTGGTGGGCGAGCGCTGGACGCTGCTGATCCTGCGCGAGGCGTTCTACGGCAACCGCCGGTTCGAGCAGTTCCAGGCCCGCACCGGCGTCGCCCGCAACCTCCTCGCCACCCGCCTGGCCACGCTCGTCGAACACGGCATCCTCGACCGCCAGAGCTACCAGGAGCCCGGCCAGCGGGCCCGGCAGGAGTACCGCCTCACCGCCAAGGGCAAGGAGCTGTACCCCATCCTCGTCGCCCTGCTCGACTGGGGCGACCGCCACGTCGCCGACCCCGCGGGCCCCGCCGTGCTCCTGCACCACCGCGACTGCGGTGCCCCCGTCCACACCGACCTCCGCTGCGACGCCGGTCACGAGCACCTCGCCGCCCGCGACATCAGCCCCACCCCCGGCCCCGGCGCCCGGCAACTCGCCTGATCTCGCCCCTGCGAGCGCGACTCGCCGGGGGCGGGGGATTTGGCTCTCGCTCCTGGGGGGACCGTATGTCTATATTCATCGGACGTCTGGTCCACTGGAGGTCCGATGCGGTTCGCCATCGTTGTCGCCGCACACCTGGTAGCCGCGGCTACGGCCGTGGGTGTGAATGGGCATACCTCGGATGTTCTGCATGTTTCGCCCGATGGGTGGGGTGGCTTATGCCTCAGCCAGCTGCCCTGTTCGCTGACCACGGCCCGGGACAAGGCCCGGCACGAGGGCGGCGACGTGGTGGTCGAACTGGGTGGCGGCACCTACCGGCTGACCACACCGTTCACCCTGGGGCCAGAGGATTCTGGCAGACCGGGGCACAGCGTCGTCTACCGGGCCGCCCCGGGGCAGCATCCGGTGCTCAGCGGCGGCGCCAGGGTCACGGGCTTCACCAAGGTGGACCCGGCCAAGAACATCTACCGGGCCAAGGTGCCCAAGGGCGCCGAAAGCCGGGACCTGTTCGTCGACGGCACGAGGGCGCAGCGGGCCCGCGGCGCGGTCAACCCGGCGGGCTTCTCCACCACGGCAACGGGATTCACCACGGCCGACGGCTCGTACGCCGGCTGGACCAACCAGAGCCAGGTGGAGATCGTCAACGACAGCGGCTGGAAGCAGATGCGCTGCCCGCTGGCGTCCATCAGCCGCACCGCGGCGGGCGGCTCGGACCTCACGGTCGACCCGGCCTGCTGGAACAACAACCACAGCAGCGTGCCCAACCCGGGATTTCCCTTCAACGGCGCGGGACTGCCGGCGCTGAACGGCATCAGCTGGATCGAGAACGCCTACCAGCTGCTCGGCACGCCCGGCCAGTTCTACCTCGACGGCGCGGCCGGCTACCTCTACTACGTGCCGCGGCCCGGTGAGAACCTGGCCAAGGCCGACGTCGAACTGCCTACCGCGCAACAGCTTCTGGACGTCAGCGGCACGCCGGGTCACCTGGCGCCGCTCAACGACACCGACTGGCGGGCCGTCTACACCGGCAGCTGGGGCTACCAGAACGGTCGCCCGACCGGCGACCTCGCCGGGGACGTGCACTACACCAGCACCGACGGCGACTCCTTCAGCTACACCTTCACCGGCACCGGCATCCAGGTGCTGTCCGAGACCAACTCCGACGAGGGCAGCGCCGACGTCTACGTGGACGGCGTGAAGACGCAGACCGTCGACGCCGGCTCGCCGGAACGCCTGGCGCAGCAGGCGATCGTCAGCGTCACCGGCCTGCCCAAGGGCCAGCACACGGTCAAGCTGGTCAAGACCGGCGGCGCCTACATGCTGGTCGACGGGGTCACGGTGATTCCCGACGTCGTGAACCCCGTGCACGACATCACCTTCTCCGGCATCACGTTCGCCTACACCACCTGGAACGCGCCCACCGCCGAGGGCTACGTCGACAACCAGGCCGGCGTGCTGTGGGATCCGACCACCCGGGCGCCGATCCGCATCCCCGCCGCCGTGCAGGTGCACCGAGGCCAGCGGATCACCTTCTCGGACGACACGGTGCGCGACGTCGGCACCAGCGGCATCGCCCTGGCCGACCAGACCCAGGACTCCACCGTCTACCGCAGCGCCGTCACCGACACCTCGGGCATCGGCGTCAGCGTCGGCGAGGTCGACGACTACTACCAGACCCAGCCCGCGCTCCAGACCAGCGGAAACTCCGTGTCCGACAACACGATCCAGCACGTCGGCCAGGAATTCGCCGACGCCGTGGGCGTTCTCGTCGGGCACAGCCGCAACACCACGCTGTCGCACAACGACATCGGCTACACGCCATACTCCGGCATCTCCATCGGCTGGGGTTGGGGCTGGGCCTCCAGCTGTGCACTGCAAGCCAAGCAAGGACTTTCGCAGCCGTGCGCCCACGGCACCACCTACACCGGCGGCAACCACGTCGTCGGCAACCACGTGCACAGCGTCATGGGCGAGCTCAACGACGGCGGACCCATCTACACCCTCGGCGGCCAGGCCGCGCAGTCCGAGTTCACCGGCAACGTGCTCGGCGAGTGTGTCAACGGCTGCAACGCCATCTACCACGACGAGGGCAGTTCCCTCTGGTACACCCACGACAACGTGGTCAAGTCCATCGGCGGCTCGCTGTGGCTGAACCTGTGGACGCCGACCATCCACGACGACAGGATCGTGGACAACTACACCGACACCGGCAACTACAACAACAGCGGCACCGACATCACCCTGCAACCGTCCACGGTGGTCCCTGACGGCAACTGGCCGCCCGCCGCCCAGGCCGTCATCGACGCCGCCGGGCCCGACACGCCCAAGCCGAGCCTGGTCGACGACGACGATCTGCGCGTCGCTTACCACGGCAGCTGGTCCTTCCAGGGCGGCCGCTCCTACGGCGACCTGAACGGCGGCGTTCACTACAGCCAGCAGAACGGCGCCTCGGCGACGATCACCTTCAACGGCACGGGGATCAGCTTCCTCACCGAGACCAACTCGGACGAGGGCCAGATCGGCGTCACCCTCGACGGCGTGGCCCAGCCGGCCGTCAGCGCCAACACCGCGCAGCGCGGCGTGCAGCAGAAGGTGTTCACGGCCAAGGGATTGAAGCCCGGCCCGCACACCCTGACGGTCAGCAAGCTCGACGGCACCTACTTCCTCGTCGACGGCTTCCAGCTGATCGGCTGACCGAGCAGGCCCGAGAGATGTCATGAAGGGGCCCTTCCTGACGTTCAACAGTACTTTGTTAGGGAGGAAGGTTTCGTTGGCATAGCACGCAGGCCCCGGCCCAGCAGCGCAGGATGTCCTGGATGAGCAGGGCGGTCTGGCGCAGTGTCAGGCCGGGGCTACGCTTTTTGACATGGCACGGCGGTGTTCTATGAGGAACAGCAACGCGGCGGTGACCAGCGTGGTGTGACGGTGCCATCCCGGCCAGGTACGGCC
>NZ_JBIUAG010000020.1:141848-179186 GCF_044547355.1 Kutzneria sp. NPDC052558 | reverse complement strand
CCCACCCGAGGCGCCCCAGATCAGCACCGTGTCGCCCTGCTTCATGTTCGCGCCGTTGGTCGAGACCAACTGCCGGTACGCGGTGGAGTTGACCAACCCCGGCGAGGCGGCCTCCTCCCAGGTCAGATGGGGCGGCTTGGGCATCAGCTGATTGGTCTTGACCAACGCCAGCTCGGCCAGCCCGCCGAAGTTGGTCTCGAAGCCCCAGATCCGCTGCTCCGGGTCGAGCATCGTGTCGCTGTGCCCGTCCGGGCTCTCCAGCTCCACCGACAGGCAGTGCGCCACCACCTCGTCGCCCGGCTTCCAGGCCTGCACGCCCGGCCCGGTCCGCAACACCACACCGGCCAGGTCCGACCCGACCACGTGATACGGCTGGTCGTGCCGGGCGGCCAACGGCGAGGTGCGCCCGTAGCGCTTGAGGAACCCGAACGTGGACAACGGCTCGAAGATCGAGGTCCACACGGTGTTGTAGTTGATGGCGCTGGCCATCACCGCCACCAGCGCCTCACCCGGGCCCAGCTCCGGGGTCGGCACCTCGTCCAGGTGCAGCGACCGGCGCGGGTCCTTGTCCGCGGTGGCCAGGCCGTCGAAGACCTCGACCTCGTCGGCGTGCACGGTCACGCCCCGGTAGGTCTCCGGAACGGGCAGGTGGGCGAGCGTGTCCAACTCGTCGGCGAGGATGGCGTCAAGGATCTTCTGCACGGCGGTGCCTCCGGGGCCTCGATGGGTCCGATCGCAGGTTGGAGGCAGGTTACCCACGAGTAACGATACAGATCCACGGATGTGGCCCGGTTCACCCGTCAGCGTCGTCGGCGCGGTCGGTGCCCCACGAACGAAGCCGTCGAGGGACGCCGACCGCGAGAACTCGATTTTCCGCATACGGCAGGTAGCCGCGGCTACACCTCGTGCACGTAGCTCTGGAAGTACCAACCCCATGGCCCGCTGCACTGAATGAAGAGGAAGCCGTTGCGTGGCGCGCTGCCGTCCCAGTAGGTGATTTGCCGGTCGGCCACGGAGCCGGAGTGCGACGAGCTCTGCGACGGCTGCGAGTAGCAGGCCCCGCCCCTGGAGATCTGGACCCTGATCAGCTGATGCGGCGCGGCCGATGCGGCCGGCGCGGCGAGCGCGGCCCCGGCGGCCAGTGCCACCGCGGCCGCTGCGAAGCGAATTGTCATCGCTTTCCCCTCTCGAATGGTGGACATCGGCGAGTGTGCGCGTGGCCGCAGGGGAAGGCGATGCTTTTCGGGCAGAACCGAAAGGCTCCACCTTTCGGTTCGGGCTGAAAGGCTGGCGGGCGCGAATGGGTGGCGGTCAGACTCCGGTCGGCGGTTGGGGAGCCGTTGACTGGAGTGGTGACAGTGTTGCGAATTCATTTCACACGCCGGGATCTGGCCGGAATCGTCGTGGCCGAGGATTTCGACCCGCTCTGGGAATCGGTCCTGAGCGTGCACCGGCTGCGCGAACGCGAAATCGACACGGATCTCACCCGATGGTCGAACGGCTGCGGCAGCCAGTGCCAGCGAGCACGCCACGGTGTTGCGCAAGGCCGGCCTGGTGGCCAGCGAGCGGTGCGCCAACTCGGTCCGGCACAGCCTCACCTCGGTGGGAGAACTGCTGCTCAGAGGCTGGATGTCTACACGGTCACAGTCCTTGACCGGCCGGCCAACCAAGGCGCATGATCTGCGTATCCCACGAGGATGTGGAGGGGTTCAAATGGCCAAGTCATGGACTAGGTGGCAGGACTGGACCGAGGTCGTGATCGGCGCGCTGGTGGCGCTCTCGCCGATCGTCGTGACGACCTCGACGGCCGCGGCGTGGACGATGGTCGTCCTCGGTGTGCTCGTCGTGCTCGACGGGCTGTGGTCGCTGGCGTCCCCCAGTTTGGTGGCCGGCGAGTGGGTGCAGATCGTCCTCGGAGTGCTGCTGTTCGTGGCACCCTGGGTGATGGGCTACACCGCGATGTCGGGCGCGTCCTGGGTGTCCTGGGTCGGCGGCGTGCTGACCGTGCTCGCGGGCGCGGTGGCCCTGCCGGTGGCGACGTCCGCGCACCGCGGACTGGCCGGATCACACTGACGATGTGGTGAGGTGCGGGTGGCGCAGGACATGCCGGCCAGGGAGCGAATCCTGACGGCGGCGGAGGAACTGTTCGCCGAGACCGGGTTCGAGGCCACCCCCACCTCGAGGATCGCCGAGCGGGCCGGCGTGCCCAAGGGGCTCGTGCACTACTACTTCAAACGCAAGCCCGATCTCCTGGTCGCGCTCGTCGAGCGGTTGCCCGACGAGCGCGTCGACCTGTCCGGGGTGGTCGTGGCCGGCGACGTGGCCGGCAGCCTGCGCCGGCTGCTGGCCGAGCTGGACCGCCGCCGCCAGGAGTCGCCGGTGCTGAGCAGCCTGCTCTACCGCGAGGCCGACACCCACCACACCGTGCGGGACGCGTTGCAGGGACGGTTCCGGCACCTGGTCGCGGTGATCCGCAAGGTGATCATGGCCGCCGGCAGCGAGGTCCAGTGCAAGGCCGACGTGGACAGCGCGGCCGAGCTGCTGGCCCTGGCGGTCAGCTACCAGCACTCGGTGGCCCGCCACGAGGCCGAGCCCGATCCCGGCCGGGTGACGATGGAGCGGGAGCTGGCCTTCATCGCCGACGCCCTCGCACTGGGCGCCGGGGCGCCGTAGGTCCACCCGATCGGGTGAGGCATTTCCCTTTCCTTTTCGGACGCCCTGGCCGGCATTCCGGGCCGTTCGCGGAAGATCGGGTCAAGATCGGCCGAGGCGTGGAATTCGCTGGTTACGCTGATTTCCGTGAATCGAGTGGTTGTCGCGGCCCACGCCGTGAGCTGGACGTGGTCCGCCTGCTGGCCGACGGCCGCGAGCTCGGCCTGAGCGAACGCGGCGTGAAGAACGTGCTGGAGGTGCTGTTGCGCCGGCTCGGCCTGCGCAACCGACCGCACGCCGTGGCGGCGGCGATGCGGTCGGGACTGCTCTGACTCAGTGACTCTCGGCCGGCTGCACCAGCTCGACCAGCACGCCGCCGGCGTCCTTGGGGTGCACGAAGTTCACCCGGCTGTCGGAGGTGCCGCGCTTGGGCTTCTCGAACAGCACCCGCAGGCCCTTGGCCCGCAGCGCGTCGCAGGCGGCGTCCACGTCGGTCACCCGCAGGGCAAGCTGCTGCAGGCCCGGGCCGCTGCGGTCCAGGAACTTGGCGATGGTGGAGTCCGGCCGGGACGGCGCGAGCAGCTGGATGGCCGCGCCGGTGGTGTCGCCGGGGGCCCGCAGCATGGCCTCGCGCACGCCCTGCTCCTCGTTGACCTCCTCGTGGGCCACTTCCAGGCCGAAGGTCTCCCGGTGGAAGGCGATCGCGGCGTCCAGGTCGGGCACCGCGATGCCGACGTGGTCGATGGCGGTGACGAGGTCGCCCAGCTCAGCGCGCAGAGTCATGCCACCGCAGGGTAGTAGCCTGAATTCCCGTTATCACTAGAACCGCTGGTTGTGCGGCTACTCACAGCCGCAGGCCAAGTTACCGGGCGGTATGGTCCACAAGACCACCGCCCGCATCGCCGCTGGAGGCTGTCGTGTCCGGTTCCGTCATCGTCGCGGGGGCCCGCACCCCGATGGGACGACTGCTCGGCTCGCTCAAGGACTTCTCCGGAGCCCAACTCGGTGGCGTCGCCATCAAGGGCGCGCTGGAGCGGGCCGGGGTCCGACCCGAGCAGGTCGACTACGTGATCATGGGCCAGGTGCTGACCGCGGGCGCCGGCCAGATCCCGGCCCGGCAGGCCGCGGTGGCCGCCGGCATCCCGATGGACGTGCCCGCGCTGACCATCAACAAGGTGTGCCTGTCCGGCATCGACGCCATCGCGCTGGCCGACCAGCTGATCCGGGCCGGCGAGTTCGACATCGTGGTGGCCGGCGGCCAGGAGTCCATGACCCAGGCCCCGCACCTGCTGCCCAAGTCCCGCCCGGGCTTCAAGTACGGCGACGTGACGATGCAGGACCACATGGCCTACGACGGCCTGTTCTGCGCGTTCGACCAGGTCGCCATGGGCTCTTCCACCGAGAAGCACAACGCCCGCTACGGCCTGACCCGCGAGGAGCAGGACGCGTTCTCGGCCCGTTCGCACCAGCGGGCGGCCGAGGCGGCGAGGAACGGGATCTTCGACGACGAGGTCGTGCCGGTCCCCATCCCGCAGCGCAAGGGCGACCCGGTGCTGTTCAGCACCGACGAGGGCGTGCGCGGCGACACCACCGTGGAGACGCTGGCCCGGCTGCGCCCGGCCTTCGCCGCCGACGGCACCATCACCGCCGGCTCCGCGTCGCAGATCTCCGACGGCGCCGCCGCGGTCGTGGTGATGAGCAAGGCCAAGGCCGAGGAGCTGGGCCTGAGCTGGCTGGCCGAGATCGGCGCGCACGGCGTGGTCGCCGGCCCCGACGCCAGCCTGCACGAGCAGCCGTCCAACGCGATCCGCAAGGCCTGCGCCAAGGAGGGCATCGACCCGGCCGACCTGGACCTGGTCGAGATCAACGAGGCCTTCGCCGCGGTCGGCGTGGTGTCGGCCCGCAAGCTCGGCGTGTCCGAGGACAAGGTCAACGTGAACGGCGGCGCCATCGCGCTGGGCCACCCGATCGGCATGTCCGGCGCCCGCATCGTGCTGCACCTGGCGCTGGAGCTCAAGCGCCGTGGCGGCGGGGTCGGCGCGGCCGCGCTGTGCGGCGGTGGCGGCCAGGGCGACGCGTTGATCGTGCGCGTGCCCAAGAACTGACTCCGTGGCCCGCGTCGTCGATGTGCCCGACCTGGTCGCACGGGCCAGGTCGGGCGAGCCGAGGGCGGTCGCGCGGCTGATCTCGCTCGTCGAGGACGCCAGCCCGCAGCTGCGGGCCGTGGCCGCCGCGCTCGCCCCGCACACCGGGCGGGCCCAGGTCATCGGCCTCACCGGCGCGCCCGGCGTCGGCAAGTCGACGATGACCTCGCAGCTGGTGACCGCGTTGCGGCGCAAGGAACTTCGCGTCGGCGTGCTGGCCGTGGACCCGTCATCGCCGTTCTCCGGCGGGGCGCTGCTCGGCGACCGGGTGCGGATGCAGGAGCACGCCACCGACGCCGGCGTGTTCATCCGCTCCATGGCCAGCCGCGGGCATCTCGGCGGCCTGTCCTGGGCCACGCCCCAGGCGCTGCGGGTGCTGGACGCCGCCGGCTGCGACGTGGTGCTGATCGAGACCGTCGGCGTCGGGCAGTCCGAGGTCGAGGTGGCCGGGCTGGCCGACACCACCCTGGTGCTGGTCGCGCCGGGCATGGGCGACGGCATCCAGGCGGCCAAGGCCGGCATCCTGGAGATCGCCGACGTCTTCGTGGTGAACAAGGCCGACCGGGACGGCGCCGACCGCACCGTCCGGGAGCTCAAGCACGGGCTGTCGCTGGCCCGCCGGGAACGACCCGGGCCCAGCTGGCGGCCGCCCGTGGTGCGGGCCGTCGCCGCGCAGGGCGAGGGGATCGACGAGCTGGTCGAGGCCATCGGCCAGCACCGGCGGTGGCTGGTCGACCGGGGCGAGCTGGAGCAGCGCCGGCAGGCCCGCGCCGCCGCCGAGGTCGAGGCCATCGCCCTGGCGCAGCTGCGTTCCCGCCTCGGCGACCTGCGCGGCGGCACCGCCCTGGACCAGCTGGCCAAACGCGTCGCCACCGGCGAGCTGGACCCCTACACCGCCGCCGCCGACCTCATCACCGCCCTCGCCACCCCCTGACCCCCCGGCTTTTGACGCTTGGAAGGGGGCTTTCCTCCACTCAGAGTGGAGGAAAGCCCCCTTCCAAGCGATCGGGGGGCGATCGGGGGGCGGTCGGGGGGCGTCGAGTGGGGCGGCGGTGGCAGGATGGCGGGCGTGACTGGTGCTTCGATCATGCCGGCGACGGTGGCCGCGGCTCACCTGGAGTCGTGCGCGGCCGCGCTTGCCGGGGCCCGGATAACCGACCAGGACGACATCGCCACGATCGTGCCGATCCTGACGCGGGCCCAGCGGCAGCTGGCGGTGGCGCTGAAGAACATCTCCCTCAACGCGGTCGGCGGGCAGCCTCGTTCCGTAACGTTGGAGGGCCGGGTGCTCGAATGGACTGAGCTGTCCGAGGTACTGACTGAGGCGGCCGACGCAGCCGACTCTACGGCGGATGCCCTAGAGGAAGCCTTGCCGTTCCTGGAAGACGCCGACGGCGACGACACCCGTTCGTAGCAGCAACCGCTCCGATCCCGGCGCTTACCCTGGATGGCACGCGTTTTCGCGCGCCACTGAGGTGCTTCCCCCGCCGCAATGACGTGGCCATCGTCGAGGAGGGGTCGACTTTGCGCAGCTTCTGGAAGGGCAGCATCGGATTCGGGCTCGTGAGCATTCCCGTCAAGGCGTACCGGGCGACCGAGGAGCGCGGGCTCGGGCTGCACCTGGTGCACGCCGCCGACGGCGGCCGGATCCGGCTGACCCGGTTCTGTGAGATCGACGGCGCGGAGGTGCCTGCGGCCGAGGTGGGGCGGGCCGCGGAGACCGGCGGCGGGGACGTCGTGCTGATCACCGACGAGGATCTGGCCACCCTGCCGGTGCCGACGCTGCGCACCATCGCCGTGCACGGCTTCGCGCCGCCCGAGCAGATCGACTCGCTGCACCTGTCCCGCGGCTACTACCTGGAGCCCGACGCCAACGGCGTGCGCCCGTATGTGCTGTTCGCCGAGGCGCTGCGCCGGTCGGGCAAGGTCGCGGTGATCAAGGTGGCCTTCCGGCAGCGGGAGACCATGGGGGTGGTGCGGGTCCGCGACGGCGTGCTCGTGCTGCAGACCCTGGTGTGGCCCAACGAGATTCGCCGGCCGGACTTCCCGTTCCTGGACGAGGACGTGGACATCCGGCTGCCCGAGCTCAAGGCCGCCACCGCCCTGATCGACCACCTGGCCCGGGATTTCGATCCCGCCGAGCACACCGACGCCTACCGCGCGGCCCTGGACGAGCTGATCGAGGCCAAGGCCGCCGGCAGCGAGGTGATCCGGCCCGAGGTGCCGATCCAGCCCAACGGCTCCGGTGATCTGCTGACGGCGCTGGAGGCGAGCCTGAAAGCCTTGGAGCCCAAGGATTCCGGCGCAGCTCGCCGAGCCAGGGCCGCTGCCGCGAAGGCTTCCGCCGCTGCCGACCGCGCCCGCGCGACCGCCCGCGCCGCCGCCAAGTCCCGGCGCTGACCCCCACCCCGGCGAGTCGCGCTCAGCGTCAGGGCGAATGGAGGTCTGGGGACAGGCTCCTATCCCAGGACCTGCACACGGTCGTCGATGCCCGCCCAGCGTTTGTCGGCGGTGAGCACGGTGTCGACGTCGTCCACAATGCCGGTGGCGATGACGAGCGCGTCAGGCAGGCGCAGCGATTGGTGCCTGGCGCGCAGCTTCACGGCCCGCACGCCGACCTCCTCGTCGATCACTCTGGCGCGGCCGAACGCCTCGGCCAGCATGGCCCGCCGCAGCTCGACGGTGTCGTCGCCCTGGCGAGCGCTGCCCACGAGCACCTCGGACAGAACGACGGCCGGCAGGATGAACAACGTCTTCGCCTCGTTCATGCGCACCAGTTCGGCCACGGCCGTCTGGTGATGGGCGTCGTGCTTGTCCATCACCGCCACTACGACGCTGGAGTCGAGTACTACTTTTCCCACTCGTTCCTCAGTTCTTCCAGGTTGGTCGCGGCGGACAGACCCGGCGCCGAACCGATCAACGCGAGCACGGCGTCCTCCTGCCGAACGAGCCTGAGCACGCCGTCACCCACCACCGTGACCCGGAGGACGTCGCCGGCCTTTACATGTGCCGCAGTCAAGGCTGCGACCGGCAGCGTGATCTGATTCTTGCTGCTCACCTTGGTCGTGCGGTTGGGCTGCTGGTCTTCCGGGTCGTGTTGCAGTGCTGCACTCATGGGTAAAGGATGCGCCCCCTTCCTCGCTTTGTCGGCCCGTTGCTGACTTTGAGTGTCGAACGCTAACTCAACGTCACAGCTGTGAGGCGAAAAACGGGCCGTTCGCCGCGATTTCTGCGGTGAACGGCCCGCCGGTGATCGGCCAAGCGGTACTGCCGCGCTGACAGCGCGCCTCAGCAGCTGGACTTGTAGAAGTACTTCGACTGCTGGTCCATGTTGTCCTTGGTGATGGACACCAGGTCGGTGGAGATGGTGCGGGTCACCGAGCCGCCGGTCAGCGAGGCGATGGCCTGGTCGACGCCGTCCTTGCCGATGGTGGCGGGGTCCTGGGCGATCAGCGCCTGGAAGCTGCCGTCCTTGAGGTCGCTGACCTCCTTGGGGCTGGCGTCGAAGCCGACCAGGTTGACCGCGCCGGTCTTGCCGGCGGTGCGCAGGCCGGTGGCGGCGCCTTCACCGGTGTTGAGGTTGGTGGCGAAGATGCCGACCAGGTCGGGCGTGCTGGACAGCGTCGCGGTGACCTTCTGGGCCGACTGGGCGGCGTCGTTGTTGGTGTACTGCTGGCCGACGTAGCTCAGGTTCGGGTACTTGGCGATCTCTTCCTTGAAGCCCTTCTCCCGGGCGTCGGTGGTGGAGGTGCCGGCGATGGTGTTGAGCACCAGCACCGAGCCCTTCTTGTCACCCACGAGCTTGGCCAGGGTGTCGGCGGCCAGCTTGCCGCCCTGCTCGTTGTTGGAGGAGATGGAGGACTCGGCGACCGAGGTGTCCTGCAACGAGGTGTCGACCTCGACGACCTTGACGCCGGCGTCCTTGAGCTGCTTCATCGGCGCGGCCATGGCCTTGTCGTCGGTGGGCGCGATGAGCACGGCTGCGGGCTTGTTGGCCAGAATGCCGGTGACGATCGGCGTCTGGTCGGCCGGGTTGAAGTTCTGCGGGGCCTGGGTCTTGAGGGTGTAGCCCTTGGCCTTCGCCTCGGCCTCGGCCCCGCACTGCATGGAGATGTAGAACGGCTCGGCCGACACACCCGGGATCAGCACCAGGCTCTTGTTGTCCGAACTGGACGATCCGGTGCTGCCCGCGGACTGCCCGACCTGCCCGCCACATGCGGTGGCGAGCAACGAGACTGCGGCCAGCGCTGCGAGGCCGGCGATCCTTCTGCTGTCTGTCATCGTTGATAGACCTTTCTTGCCCAGGAGTCAGCGCTGGTTGCGGGCCCGGCGGCGCACCTGGTCGAACCAGACCGCCGCGACCAGCACGATGGCGACCGCGATGGGCTGCCAGAAGACGTTCACCCCGATGATCGTGAAGCCCTTGTTGAGCACCGCGGGGATGAACACGCCGATCACCGTGCCGATGACCGACCCCACACCGCCGAACAGGCTGGTGCCGCCGAGCACCACGCCGGCGATCGCGTTCAGGTTGTCCGTGCTGTGGCTGGTCAGCGTGGTGGTGGTGAAGTACGCCAGCGACATGAAGCCGGCCAGCCCGGCAAGCACGCCGGACAGCGCGTACACGAGCACGAGGTGTCGGGTCACGCTGATGCCGGTGCGCTGCGCGGCCACCTCGTTGGAGCCGATGGCGTAGGTGTAGCGGCCGAAGCGGGTGGTGCTCAGCAGCCACGCCCCGATCGCGGTCACCACCGCGGCCAGCACCACCATGCTCGGGATGCCGCCGAGCACCGTGCCCGAGCCGAGCGACTTGGCCAGCGCGGACGGCACGCTGCGCACGTCCGAGCCGCCGGTCAGCAGTTCGCCGGCCCCGAGCGCGGCCCCGAACGAGCCGAGCGTGACGATCAGCGCCGGGATCTTGGCCCGGGCGATGAGCAGCCCGTTGAGCACGCCCCAGGCCGCGCCGCTGGCCACCGCGACCAGCAGGCCGACGATGATCACGCCCCAGCCGGCCTCGGTGGAGTCGCCGCCGGACATGGCGTTCATGACCAGCGCCGAGGTGATGCCGGAGAACACCAGCACGGAGCCCACCGACAGGTCGATGCCGGAGGTGATGATCACGAACGTCATGCCGACCGACAGCACCAGGAGCACCGAGGTCTCGATGAGCAGGAACTGAAGGTTGGTGATGTTGAGGATCCCGCTGGGATCGATGATGCCGAACACGACGACCAGGCCCAGCAGCACCAGGGCGATCCACAGCGTGTTGGCGCCGACCAGCCGCCGGGCCAGGGGACGCTTTTCTTCCTGCTGGGGAAGGGTTTCGGTGCTCACGATGCGTCCTCCTGCACCAGCGCGCCGGTCATCGCGCCGACGAGGTCCTCCAACGACGCCTCCGAGGCCTTGAACCGGGCCACTCGCTTGCCCAGCCGCAGCACCTCGACGCGGTCGGACACCGACAGCACCTCGGGCATGTTGTGGCTGATCAGCACGACGCCGATGCCCTGGTCGCGGACCTTGCGGATCACGTCAAGCACCCGTTCCCGCTGCACCACGCCCAAAGCGGCGGTGGGCTCGTCCATGAACACGACCTTGCTGGCCCACACCACCGAGCGGGCCACGGCCACGCTCTGGCGCTGCCCGCCGGACAGCGCCGCGATCGGCACGTCCACGCTCTGCAGGGTGACGCCGAGCCGGCTGAACTCCTCGGCGGCCTTGCGGCGCATCTCCTTCTTGTCCAGCATGCCCAGCGCGCCGAGCAAGCCCCTGCGCTTGATCTCCCGGCCCAGGTAGAGGTTGGCCGCCGGGTCCAGGTCGGGCGCGACGGCCAGGTCCTGGTACACCGTCTCGATCCCGAGCGACCGCGCGGCGGTCGGCGAGTCCAGGTGGATCTGCTTGCCCTCGAACAGGATTTCGCCCGAGTCGGGCTGCTCCGCGCCGGACAGGCATTTGATGAACGTGGACTTGCCGGCGCCGTTGTCGCCGATCAGCGAGACGACCTCGCCCGCGGACACCGCGAACGAGGCCCCGCGCAGCGCCTCGACGCTGCCGTAGTGCTTGACGAGCGACCTCGCCTCCAGCAACGGCGCGGTCACTGCGGCACCTCGCTGGCGCTCGGTGTCCGCGTTCCCGGACGGACTGTGCTGAATGATTCGCTCGCGAGCTCGCTCATGCGCGAACCTCCGGGGGTAGACACCGGACGGCGACCAGTCCACCGTCCAACTTGGACGTTCCGGCCGAATAGGGCAGGACGAACGTGTCGCCGCGGCGGACGGTGATCGGGTCGCCGCCCTCGACGTGCAGGCGGCCCTCGCCCTCCAGCGCCACCAGCACGGCGAAGGACGGGTCCAGCTCGATGGCGGAGTCCGCGTGCAGCCGCTGCGCGCGGAAGAAGTCGCTGTTGGGCAACAGGTCCACAATGGACGATCGGTCGCCCGCGGTGTGCTTGACGATGGTGTCCAGGCGGTCGGCCCAGCCGGACCGGTCCAGCGCCTCCAGCGCGGTGGCCTGGCCCAGGCCCAGATGCCACGAGTCCGGCCCGTCGAGGAAGCCCTGCCACTCGATGGTGATGGAGAAGTCGGTGGGCTGCTGGAGCTCGACGATGAACACGCCCTCGCCGATGGCGTGCGGCAGCCCGGCCGGGATGAACACCGTGTCGCCGGCCTTGACCGGCACCGTGTTCAGCGCGTCCAGCATGGCCCTGCGGTCCTGCGCGGTCACCCAGTTGTCCACCACGGCCGGGTCGGCGTCGGCCTTGAATCCGATGTGGACGGTCGGGTTGGAACCCGTGGTGCCGACCACGATCCAGGCCTCGGTCTTGCCGTGCCGGCAGTTGAGGTGGTCGGCCGCGAACGCGTCGGACGGGTGGTAGTGCACCGGCAGCCGCTGGCCCGCGTCCAGCAGCTTCACCAGCAGCGCGGTGTCGGCCCCGTACTCGGCGACGTGCGCCGCGCCCAGCCAGGCCGTCGGGTCGGCCGCCACCGCGTCCCGCAGCAGGGTGCCGTCGGGCAGCGGCGACGGGCCGGCCGTCTTGCCGAACTGGCTGGTGATCGAGCCCACCCAGTCCTCGGGGCCGAACTCGGCGGTGGCCGGCAGGCCACGCAGCTCGGCGATCGCCGCGCCGCCCCGGTAGAACTGCCGGGGCTGGTTGGCGGCCAACCGAACGGGCCGCAGAACATCACTCACGGTCGCATTTCTCCTGATCCACGGGGTACCAAACGCACCGGTAGCACGACCCGCCGCGGCGGGGAGGTGTCCCCGTCAAGACGGGAGAACAGCAGTTCGGCGGCGGCCTTGCCGATGGCGCTCGCGTCGTGCGCGATCACGGTCACCGGCGGGTCGATCAGGTCGGCCAGCTCGAAGTCGTCGAAGCCGACCAGGGCGGGGCGGTTGGGTCTGCCGGCCAGCACCCGCAACAGGTGCACGGTGATCCGGTTGTTGCCGGTGACGATGGCGGTGGCCGGCTGCCGGTGCTCGCCGATGCGGCGCAGCACCTCGGCGATGCCGCGCTCGTCGTGCGGGCCCATCGCCACCAGGTCCTCGTCGTAGCGGATGCCGGCGCGCACGCAGCCCTCGCGGAAGCCGCGCAGCCGCTCGTTGGCGGTGAAGATGTCCGGGGCGTCGCCGAGGAAGGCGATGCGGTTGTGGCCGTGGGCGGCCAGGTGGCGCACGGCCAGCACGGTGCCGCCGATGTTGTCCACCAGCACGGTGTCGGCGACGACGTCGCCGGCCGGGCGGTCCAGGAACACCACCGGCATGCCGGCGCGCATCTCCGGCACCAGGTAGCCGTGCTGCATGCCGGCCGGCACCACGAGCATGCCGTCCACCCGGCGGGCGCAGAACTCCAGGGCCAGCTCGCGCTCGCGGCCCGGGTCCTCGTCCGACGAGCCGGTGAGCACCTGTCGGCCGTACTGTCGGGCGACTTCCTCGACGGCCCGGGTGATACCGGAGTAGAAGGGGTTGCCGACGTCCTCCAGCACCATGCCGATGGTGCCGGTGGAGGAGCCGCGGCGGAGGTTGCGGGCGCCCAGGTTGCGGCGGAACCCGAGCTGGTCGATGGCCGCCAGCACGCGCTCGGCGGTGGCGGGGTGCACTCCCGGTTCGTCGTTGACCACGCGGGAGACCGTTTTGATGCTGACCCCGGCCAGCCTCGCCACGTCGCTCATGGTGGCGCGGCGGACCCGTCGTGGACCGAGGCTCGACAACGTTGTCATGATGGCGCGATCTCACCGGATCCCCACACGGCTTGTCAATGGTTGTGAACCGGTCAAGTACGAAGGGCGGGGCGCAACCGTTATCGGGCCCGTTTTGCCTCTTCACACTGTTAACGTGCGTCGTTGCTGCATACGGACCACGAGCGTTGTCCGGAAGCGGACAGGGTCAACGGTCGCGTCTTGACGCGGAACCAACACGCTCCGCAGTGTTGCCCCCGGGTCGAGCGGACCCGCCGGGCGTCGCGACAAGGTTGTCACGTCCGCCGCTCGACGTACCTGCGTTCGAGCCACGGGAGGCGACCGCGTGATGAGCGGAATACCGAGACGGCGCTGGCGCGCCGCGGCGGTGATCGGCACGGCGCTGGCGATGGTGGTGTCGCCATTCATGGCGACGGCCGCGACCGCCGCGCCCACGCCCAAGGCCCAGGACCTCGCCCAATGGGTGGATCCCTACATCGGGACCCAGCCCGGCGACGCCGACATGGGCACCGGCGGCGGGGCCGCCAACACCTACCCGGGCGCGGACGTGCCGTTCGGCATGGTGCAGTGGAGTCCGGACACCGTGACGCTCCAGCACGGCGGGTACTACTACCAGGACAACCGGATCAAGGGCTTCAGCCTGACCCACCTGTCCGGCGCGGGCTGCGACACCTACCAGGACATCCCGTTCATGCCGGTGGTCGGCGACATCACCGACTCGCCCGCGGCCAACCCGATGAAGTACATCTCCACCTTCTCGCACGCAGGCGAGAAGGTGACCGCCGGCTCCTACGGCGTGAGCCTGGACAACGGGGCCAAGGTCGAGCTGTCCACCACCCAGCGCACCGGCGCCGGCCGCTTCACCTGGCCGGTCGGGCCCACCTCCACGTTGCTGGTCAACGTGTCCGGCTCGATCATGGGCACCGACGACGCCTCGGTCACCATCGGCAAGAACTACATCAGCGGCTACGCCGCCAGCGGCCACTTCTGCGGGGCCAGCGACCACTACCGGGTCTACTTCTACGCCCAGTTCGACCAGAACTTCGCCAGCACCGGCACCTGGCACAACGGCGCGGTGACGCCGGGCAAGGACACCGAGCGCGGCACCTCGCTGCCCAAGGCCCCGGTGACCAGCGCCCCCAACACCGCCGACCCGTCGGCGGCCAAGGCCAAGGCCGACGTCAAGTCGCAGTCGGTGAAGCCCCAGGACACCACCGTCTCCGGGCCCGGCAGCGGCGCGTACGTCACCTTCGACAACACCAAGTCCCCGACCGTCAACGTGAAGGTCGGCGTGTCCTTCGTGTCGGTGGACGGCGCCAAGGCCAACATCAAGGCGGAGAACGCGAACAAGAGCTTCGACCAGGTCGCGGCGGACGCCCGGGCGGCCTGGAACGCCCGGCTCAACCAGATCGCGGTGACCGGCGGCAGCAACGACCAGAAGACCATCTTCTACACCGCGCTGTACCACTCCCTGTTGCAGCCCAACGTGTTCTCCGACTCGGACGGGCAGTACCCCGGCTTCGACGGCCAGATCCACAAGGCCGCCAAGGGACACGCGATCTACACCAACTTCTCCGGTTGGGACATATACAGATCCGAGACCCAGCTGCTGGCGCTGCTGGCGCCCAACGAGACCTCCGACATCGCCAACTCGATGGTGCAGTTCGCCGCGCAGGGCGGGTCCTGGGACCGCTGGACGGTCGCCAACGACTACACCGGCGTGATGAACGGCGACCCGTACCACATCATCGTGTCCACGGCGTATGCCTTCGGGGCCAAGAACTTCGACGCCAACCAGGCGCTGCTGCTGATGGAACGCGGGGCCACCCAGCCGACCGTCGGCTACCAGGAACGGCCCGGCCTGGCCAACTACCTGAAGCTCGGCTATGTGCCCGGCGTCGCCTCCGACACGCTGGAGTACACCAGCGCCGACTTCTCCATCGCGCAGTTGGCCCGGCGCCTGGGCGACTCGGCCACGTACAACGCCTTCATCAAGCGGGCCCAGAACTGGCAGAACCTCTACAACCCGGCCACCGGCTACCTCCAGCCGCGGGCGGCCAACGGCTCGTTCGCCAGCCCGTTCAGCCCGGCCGACCCCGGCGGCTACACCGAGGGCAACGGCGCGCAGTACACGTGGATGGTGCCGTACAACTACAGCGGCCTGATCACGGCGCTCGGCGGCAACGACGCCGTGAACGCGCGGCTGGACGAGTTCTTCACCAAGCTCAACGCCGGCACCAGCGACCCGCACGCGTTCCTGGGCAACGAGCCCACCCTGCAGACGCCGTGGATCTACGACTACACCGGGCAGCCGTACAAGGCGCAGGCGCTGGTCAACAATATCCGCCAGCAGATCTGGAAGGCCGGGCCCAACGGCCTGGTCGGCAACGACGACCTCGGTGAGATGTCGTCCTGGTACGTGTGGGCCGCGCTCGGCATCTACCCGGAGATCCCGGGCCGCGCCGAGATGACCCTGAACACGCCGGAGTTCACCAGCGCCGTGATCACCCGGCCGGGCGGGCAGAAGATCACCATCAACGCCCCGGGCGCGTCCACCTCGACGCCGTACATCAGCTCGCTCAAGCTCAACGGCCAGGCCTGGACCAAGCCGTGGCTGCCCGAGTCGTTCGTCAACACCGGTGGCACGCTGGACTTCTCGCTGTCGTCCACGCCCAACACCGGCTGGGGCGCGGACCGCGCCGACGCGCCGCCCTCGTTCACCGACGGGGCCGTCAACCAGAGCACCTTCGTCGACCCGTCCCGGATCGTCGCGCCGGGCGGCGGCTCCGCCACCGCCAGCGTCGGCGTGCAGGACCTCTCCGGGCAGGGCAGCAAGGTGCACTGGACGGCCACCGCGCCGGCCGGGCTCACCATCACCCCGTCCTCCGGCGACCTGACCGCCGACGCCGGCGGCAAGGCCAGCGCCCAGGTCACCGTGTCGGTCGCGCCCGGCACCGCCGAGCAGACCTACAGCATCCCGATCTCCTACACCGCCAACGGAACCGCCATCAGCGGCTCCACCCTGGCCGTGCTGGTGGCCCAGCCCGGCAGTCTCCGGGCCACGTACAACAACATCGGCACCTCGCCCGACGACAACCAGCAGATCGGCAACTACGACGGCGGCGGCTGGAGCTACTCGCGCAACGCGCTGGCGGCCAACGGGGTCAACCCCGGCTCCACCATCACCGACTCCGACGGCCTCAAGTTCGTCTGGCCCAACGTGCCGGTGGGCGAGCTCGACAATGTCAACGCCGGCGGGCAGACCATCACCATCGACGCGCCGGCCGGGGCCACCCAGCTGTCGCTGCTCGGCAGCGCCGGCAACGGCAACGCCTCGGGCAACCTGACCATCACCTACACCGACGGCACCACCCAGACCGCGTCGGTCGGCTTCTCCGACTGGGCCCTGGGCGGCGGCGGATCGCCGGTGGCCTACAACAACCGGACCGTCGTCTCCATGACCTACCGCAACGCCGGCGGCGGCACCTCCCAGCAGCTCAAGGTGTACCTGTTCGCCACCGCCCCGATCGCGTTGCCGGCCGGCAAGCAGGTCAAGAGCATCACCCTGCCGGGCACCGTGCAGGGCGGCAGTTTCCACGTGTTCAGCGTCGGCATCGGCTGAACCCAGGACCGCTCACGAAGGACGTGGCGGCGGCTTCGTGAGTGAGAAGAGGCGGGCCCGGTCACCGGCCATCCGGGGACCGGCCCGCCTCACCCGTGTCAGGGGTCCTCGGTAGTGTCCTGTTCCGCGGCGAGAACAGGAGAGACACCGGTGGGCACTCGCAACAGGGAACGGCGCGCGGCCAAGAAGAAGGCGCGCGACCGCCGCCCCACGCGTGAGCAATGGACCGACTTCCACGACGAGCCGCCACTGGCCGAAGTCGTGCGGGACGCGGTGTTCGAGGCCGCCCGCCGCCATGCTTTCGGCGGCGAGACCGAGGTGCTGGCCGAAGTCGTCACGTTGTTGCGCAGCCAGCCCGTTCGGGCCGCGGACGCCGGTGTGGACCTGGCGCTGCGGCACGTCGTGAGCCGCATGTGCCGGGTGGGCTGGCTGCCCTACGACATCGTGCGGCACCTGGGCAAGGAGCTGGGCGAGCCGGCGGTCCAGCTCGTCACGGACGTGATCGCCGCCGATGCCGCGCAGCACGCCGACGCGACCGTGCACGAGCGCTGGCGGGAGCAGCTGCGGCAGATCGACGCCGTCGTCTGGTGGAGGCCGAGCGATCCGCACCTGAGCCAGTGGATCGAGCGGCACGGAGTCGCCCGAGCCGCGGCCCTGTCGCTGGTCCTCACCGTGATCGCGACGATCATCACCTGGCCCGATCTGCCGGTGATCCTGCCGCCGCCCGGGGCCGCCCGGGCCGCGGCCGCGCCGGCCCGGCACCGCGTCGACCCGAAGATCCTCGCCCGGGTCCGGGGCCTGCTGGCCAAGGCCGAGTCGACCGAGTTCGCCGAGGAGGCCGAGGCGCTGTCGGCCAAGGCCCAGGAGCTGATGAACCGGCACGCGGTCGAGCGGGCCATGCTCGACGCCGACGAGCACGTGCCGCAGGTGGCCACCGCGCGTCGGATCTGGCTGGACAGCCCGTATCTGGGGGCCAAGGCGCAGCTGGTGGGGGTGGTCGCCGACGCCAACCGCTGCCGCGCGGTCGTGCACGAGAAGATCGGCTTCGTGGCGGTGATGGGCGACGAGATGGACCTGGAGATCACCGAACTGCTCGCCACCTCCCTGCTGCTCCAGGCGACCAGGGCCCTGGTCGCCGCCGGCGGCGCCGGGCAGTCGCGGATCCGCTCGTACCGCCAGTCCTTCCTGGTCGCCTACGCGCATCGCATCGGGGAGCGACTGGCCGCCGTGACCGAGACGGCCCTGGCCGAGCCCGACGACCGGCTGCTGCCGGTGCTCATGGACCGCGGCAAGGCCGTCGATGAGCTGTTCGCGGCCATGTACCCGGCGACCAGGACGAAGGCCTACTCCGCGAGCAACGCCGCCGGCTGGGGCGCCGGCCGCGCCGCCGCCGACCGTGCCGACCTCGGCCTGGACCGAACGGAGCTACCGGGCACGTAGCCGATCGCGCACCGCCGGTCGCCGCCGCCGGCGCCCATCGCCCGAACGGCCTAGTGGACACCCTGACAAATCTCCGGTGTTCTGGGGAAACGCCGCCGCCGACAGCTCGCGCACCTACCGTTCCGCTCATGAGCAAGGGGAGCACTATCGTCGCCGAGGGGCTGCGCAAGCGGTACGGCGACCTGTGGGCGGTCGACGGGGTGTCGTTCACCGTGGGCGAGGGGGAGTTCTTCGGGATCCTCGGCCCCAACGGGGCCGGCAAGACGACGACACTGGAGATCATCGAGGGGCTGCGCGAGCCGGACGAGGGCAGTGTCCGGCTGTTCGGGGAGAACCCGTGGCCGCGCAACACGAAGCTGTTGCCGCGCATCGGGGTCCAGCTCCAGGCGTCGTCGTTCTTCGAGAAGCTGACGGCCCGGGAGCAGCTGGAGACCTTCGCCTCGCTGTACGGGGTGAGCTCGGCCAAGGCGCTGGAGATGCTGGAGCTGGTCGGCCTCACGGACAAGGCGGACACGCGGGAGAACAAGCTGTCCGGCGGCCAGCGGCAGCGGCTGTCGATCGCCTGCGCGCTGGCCCACGACCCGGACATCGTGTTCCTGGACGAGCCGACGGCGGCGCTGGACCCGCAGGCCCGGCGCAATCTGTGGGACGTGCTGCGGGCGATCAAGGAACGCGGCAAGACGATCGTCTACACCACGCACTATCTGGACGAGGCCGAGATCCTCTGCGACCGCACGGCCATCATGGACAAGGGCAGGATCCTGGCCATGGACGCCCCGGCGACGCTGGTGCGGGGCCTGGACGCGCCGACCCACGTGATGATCGAACGGGGCGTGATCCCGTTGGAGGAGGCCAAGACCCTGGCCGGGGTGGAGGAGGCCAGCGACGACGAGGTGTCGCTGCGGCTGTCCACTCGCAACCCGGCCAAGCTGCTGTCCACTTTGGCCGAACGCGGCGCGCTGGAGGGCCTCCAGGTCCGCGGCGCGACGCTGGAGGACGTTTTCCTTGAGCTGACCGGAAGGGAGTACCGGGCGTGACCGCGTTCAAGAGCCTGTCGGTGGCCATGTTCAAGGGCTTCTTCCGCGAACGGGTGGCGCTGTTCTTCACCTTCCTGATGCCGCTGATGTTCCTGGTCATCTTCGGCCTGATCTTCGGCAGCAGCTCGTCCAACAAGACGAAGATCGACGTGGTCGGCGACGGCCCGGTGCTCACCGCGCTGAGCGGCACCGGCATCGTGGAGTTCCAGCGGGTCGACTCGTTCGACCAGGGTGTGCAGGCCGTCCGCAACGGCGATGTGCCGGCGGCGATCTCGGTGCGGGGCAACGAGGTTCAGCTCCGCTACGCCGCCAGCGACAGCGTGCAGGCCGGCACCGTGCAGGCGGTGATCCGCTCGGTCGTGGACGCCGTCAACGTGCGGGCCAGCGGCAAGCCGCCGACGGTGACGCTGGACTCGCAGCAGGTGGAGGACTCGTCGCTGAGCGCGATCCAGTACCTCACGCCGGGCATCCTGTCCTGGGGCCTGGCCACCTCGGCGATCTTCGGCTCGGCCCTGACCCTGGTGAACTGGCGCAAGAAGCAGGTGCTGCGCCGCATCCGGCTGGCCCCGGTCGGCACCGGCACGGTGATCTCGTCCCGGCTGCTGGTGACCATCGGAACCTCGGTGCTACAGGCGATCCTGTTCGTGGCGGTGGCCATGACGCCGGTGTTCGGGCTGAAGCTGGCCGGCCAGTGGTGGCTGGCCCTGCCGCTGCTGATCCTGGGCTCGCTGTCGTTCTTCTCCATCGGCGTGCTGGTCGGCGCGATCGCCAAGTCCGAGGAGGCGGCGACCGGCATCACCAACGTGATCGTGCTGCCGATGGCCTTCCTGTCCGGCACGTTCTTCCCGTTGCAGAACGCGCCGCAGTGGTTGCAGACCGTCTCGGAAGTGCTGCCGTTACGCCATCTCAACGACGGCATGGTCGACGTTCTGGTGCGGGGCAAGGGAATCGAGGCCCTGGCCACGCCGGCGGCGGTGCTGGTCGGCTTCACGGTGGTCATCGGTTTCGCGGCCTCCCGCGTGTTCAGCTGGGAGGACAGCTGACCCTGCGTGGGGCGTGAGCCCGCTCACGCCCCACACTGAAGGCTATGTTCGAGACACCCTCCGGGCGGTTCCGCGCCGTGGCGGTGGCCGAGGCGATCTCCTGGGCCGGCCTGCTGATCGGCATGTTCTTCAAGTACGCCATGGGCAACGCCCTCGGCGTGCACATCTTCGGCTCGGTGCACGGCGTGGTGTTCATCGCCTACGTGGTGCTGTCGCTGCTGGCCCGGCGGGCGCTGGGCTGGGACAACCGCACCACGATCTGGGCCCTGGTGGCCAGCATTCCGCCGTTCGGCTCGGTGGTGTTCGAACGCTGGGCCACCCGCACCGGCCGGCTGGCCGAGCGGGCGGTCGCGATCAACTGAGTTTTCGCCGCGCGTTCCGCGCGGGGCTCGGCCCCCGGGTAGCCGGCGCCTCGCCCTTGCTGGATTTCGCCCAGGTGGCGGCGGGCGAAATCCAGCAACCGTGCCAAGCACCGGCGGGGCCTCGCGCTCTCCTGTGTTGGCGATGCCCGACCCGGTGCGCGGGCGACGCCGCGGCTGGACTCTTTGCCAGCAAGCGGATATGTGAGGTTGCCCCGTAAACCGGGGAAGTTCAGTCGCCGAAGTCGCCGGCGGCCTTGCGCACCTTGGCCAGCAGCTCGGTCAGCTGCTCGGTCTGCCGGTCCGTCAACCCGCGCAGGCCCAGGTTCACCTCGGCCACCGCCTTGGTCGCGACGTCGCACAGCTCGCGCCCGGGGGCGCTGATCTCCACCAGGGTGGTCCGCCGGTCCGACGGGTGCGGGGTCCGCTTGACCAGGCCGTCGGCCTCCAGCCGGTCCACGATGTTGGTGACGCTGGTCGGGTGCAGCTGGAGCCGCTCGCCCATGACCCGCATCGGCAGGCTGCCGCGCCGCGAGAACGTCAGCAGCACCAAGGCCTCGAACCGCGCGAAGGTCAGCCCGTGCGGCCGCAGCGCCGCGTCCACCGTGGACTGCAGGATCTGCTGCACGCGCATCACGCTGGTGACCGCCGCCATCGCCCCGGACGGGCCGACCCGCTCCTCCCAGGTGCCCGCGGCGCGGGCGATCGGGTCGAACGGCAACGGTTGGTTGGCCATGGCTGTCGACGCTAGCAGTTCGGGCGGCGGTGATCACGGCTTGTTGCCGGACCGCCGCGTTGCGGGTTGACTGACCGGCAGCCATGACAGGGAGGGCCGATGCTGGTCGCGTTCAGTGTGTCGCCGCTTGGCGGCGAGTCCGACAGCGTCGCGGAGGCGGTCGCCGACGCCGTGCGGGTGGTCCGGGAATCGGGCCTGCCCAACGAGACCACCAGCATGTTCACCACCATCGAGGGTGATGACTGGGACGAGCTGATGGACGTGGTCAAGCGGGCCGTGCAGGCCGTGCAGGCGCACGCCCCGCGGGTGTCGCTCGTGCTCAAGGCCGACATCCGGCCCGGCCACACCGATCAGTTGCACGCCAAGGTCGAACGGGTGGAGAAGTTCCTGTCATGAGCGCGCGGCGGATGTGGAAGCTGTACGAGCCGTACCACGGCGTCACCTACTTCGCCCCGGAGGCGAGGGCCGCCACCGACGCGCTGGGCTGCCGCGGCGGCTGGATGGGCTACTTCGGGCTGCGGGCCGCCCCGCTCGGGCCGGCGACGGCCGAGATGGTCGCCGCCACCTTCTACAACTTCAAGCTGGACCGGGTCGCCCGGTCCGTCCCGACCACGTGGACGATCGCCAGTCCCGAGCAGTTCCTGGCGGCCCGGCTGGAAGGCGTGGACGCCGGGCTGCGGGCCATCCTCGGCAACGAGGTCGTCGGCGACGACATGATCGAGGCCTCCCAGCTGGCCCAGCGGGCCGCGCTCGCCGCCCCCATCGCCGGCCGTCCGCTGGCCGCCGCCAACGTCACGCTGCCGTGGCCCGACTCGCCGCACCTGGTGCTGTGGCACGCCACCACCATCCTGCGTGAGTCCCGCGGCGATGGGCATGTCGCCGCGCTCGTGGCCGCCGGGCTCGATCCCGTCGAGACGCTCGTCGCCTTCGCCGCCGACCGGGACACCGCCGGGCAGGAAGGCTGGCAGCACTGGCGGGGCTGGACCATGGAGGACTGGTCCGCCGCCCAGCGCCGGCTGCGGGAGCGGGGGCTGCTGGACAAGGAGAACCGCATCACCGCCGACGGCTCTCGGGCCCGACACGACGTCGAGACCCGCACCGACGCCGCCGCCGAGCTGCCGTGGCAGGTGCTCGGCAACGCCGGCACCGAGCGGCTGGCCGTGCTGCTCACCGGTTTCCTGCGCCGCATCGTCGCCGCCGGCGTCGGTGTGATCAAGCCGCACCCCATGGCCCTGGACCTCGTCGAGATCGCCGGAGAGTCCGTTGGATAAGGCCTTCGCCGACGCGTTCGCCCGCGACTGGGTCGAAGCCTGGAACGCCCACGATCTCGACCGGCTGCTGGCCCACTTCGCCCCCGACGTCGTGTGGAGCTCGCCGCTGGTGGTCTCGTTCACTGGCGACGATTCCGGTGTCCTGCACGGCAAGGAGGCACTGCGGGCCTACTACGCCGAGGGCCTGCGCCGCATCCCCGACCTCCGCTTCGAGGTGCTGAGCGTGCGGGTCGGCGTGGCCGTCATGGTGATCAACTATCGGAACCAGAACAACGGCGAGGTCAGCGAGGTGCTACGGCTGCGCGACGCCCTCGTAGTGGAAGGCCACGCCACCTACGCCACCACCTACGCCGCCACCTACGCCTGACGTGTGGAAGGGGACTTTCCTCCACTCCGAGTGGAGGAAAGTCCCCTTCCACGCGATTGAGGCCTGAGATTGAGGCCTGAGCGGGCCTGCCAGGTTCGCCGCGTAGCGTTGACAACGGGGGCTGCTCAGCGCGGGTGATCAAGGTCAGGGGGAGATCTCCTCCAGGGTCCGGCCCCGGGTCTCCTCGGCCAGGAAGGCGGTTGCGGCGGCGGCCAGCATGGCGAGGCCGAGGACGAGGAAAGCGGCGGGCAGGCCGAGGCTGGCGGCGAAGGCGCCGACGACCAAGGGGCCGGCGATGACGCCGAAGCGGTTCCACACACCGCCGAGACTGGCCCCGGCGGCGCGCATGGGCGTGGGATAGAGCTCGGGGGCGTAGAGGTACAGCCCGAGGTTGACGGCGAACACGAACAGGGCCCCGAGGGCGGACAGGGCCAGCAGTTCCAGGGCGGAGTTCGCGCCGAGGGCGGCCAGGGCGGCGAAGGTGACGGCGGCCAGCAGGCTGCCGCCGGCCAGGCAGGCGCGGCGGCCGAAGCGGTCGACGAGCAGGGCCACGGCCACGGCGCCGATGAGCCCGGCCACGGAGGTGGCGACGCTGTAGGCCAGGGCGGTGGACACCGGTAAGCCGAAGGCGCTGGTGTAGATCGTCGGCAGCCAGGTGGCGACGCCGTAGTTGGCGAAGTAGCTGAGCAGCCACAGCAAGCCGACGATCACGGTGCGCCGCAGGTAGCGCCGCCGCACCGAGGGAGCCCGGGTGATGGCCACGACCGGCGGCAGCGGCCGGCCGGTGGAGCGCTGCACGGCGCGTTCGATCCGTTCCATCACGCCGATGGCCCGCTGGCCCCGCCCGGACGCGGCCAGCCAGCGCGGCGACTCGGGCACCCAGCGCAGGATGGGCCCGATCAACAGAGCGGGCAGCACCCCGATCCCGTACACCCAGCGCCAGCCCAGCGCCGGCACCACCCACGCGGCCACCACGGCCACGGCGGTCAGCCCGGCCGGGAAGACCAGCTCGTAGAGCAGCACGAACCGGCCGCGCCGCTCGGACTGGGCCAGCTCGCCGATGTAGGTCGCGGCCGCCGGCACCTCGCCGCCGATGCCCAGGCCCTGCACGAACCGCAGCGCCACGAGCGACCCGAAGCCGGGCGAGATGGCCAGCCCCATGCACGACAGCGCGGTCACGGCCAGCGAGATCACCACGACGTTGACCCGGCCCACCCGGTCGGCCAGCACCCCCGACACCAGCGCGCCGAGCAGCATGCCGACCGAGCCGCTGGTGATGGCCAGCGCCTGCTGCCCGGTGCTCAGGCCCCACTCGGCGCTCAGCGACGGCAGCGTGTAGGCGATGGCCAGCTGGTCGAAGCCCTCGAAGAAGGTGACCGCGCCGATCAGCCAGCGAACCCGCAGGTGCCAGCCGGACGCGGGCAGCCGCTCCAGCCGGGCGGGGACGTCCTCGCCACCGGCCACCATGGCCACCCCCAGTGTCCCGACCGGTAACTATGTGTGGACAGTGTCCTGTCAGCCGGACTCGTGGGCAACCGTCGGCCGGTTCGTGCCAGGATGGAACCGTGACAAGGCCAAACCCCCGCCAGAGCGCAGCTCTGTCCGCGGCGCTGTCCGGCGCCGTCGACCTGTCCGGTCTGAAGGCCAAGGCCGATGCGGCGAGCCGGCAGCCGGCTCCGTCCGCGGCCCCCGCCGGCGGCGGCGAGCAGCCCGCCGGCGACTTCGTCTTCGCCGTCACCGAAGCCAGTTTCCAGACCGACGTCGTCGAACGGTCCATGCAGGTCCCGGTGGTCGTGGACCTGTGGGCCGAGTGGTGCGGGCCGTGCAAGCAGCTGTCCCCGGTGCTGGAGCGGCTGGCCCAGGCCGCGGGCGGCGCCTGGGTGCTGGCCACCGTCGACGTGGACGCCAACCCGCGGATCGCGCAGCTGTTCGGCGTGCAGTCCATCCCGACCATCGTGGCCATCGCGGGCGGCCAGCCGATCGACGCGTTCGCCGGCGCGCTGCCCGAGCCGGAGATCCGCAAGTGGCTGGACTCCCTGCTCGACGCGCTGCGGGACAAGCTGCCCGGCATCCGCCTCGCCGAGCAGGGCGCCGCGGGCGCCGAGCCCTACGAGGAGCCCGAGGACCCGCGGTTCACCGCCGCCGAGGACGCGTTCGAACGTGGCGACTACGCCGCCGCCGAGGCCGCCTACCAGGAGATCCTGGACGCCGAGCCGGCCAACGCCGACGCCAAGGCCGCGCTGGCCCAGGTCCGCTTCACCGCGCGGGCCGAGGCCGCCGACCCGTCCTCGGTCGCCGTCGCCGACAGCGACCCGGACAACGTCGACGCCCAGCTGACCGCCGCCGACGCGCAGATCGCCGCCAACCAGGTCGAGGCCGCTTTCACCCGATTGGTTGACACGGTGCGGCGGACCTTCGGCGACGACCGCAACCGGGTGCGCCAGCACCTGGTCGGCCTGTTCGAGCTGTTCCCCACCGACGACCCCCGGGTCGCCGCCGCCCGCCGCAACCTGGCCAGCGCCCTGTTCTAACCGGTGGTCACGGCCACCGAGTTGGAGTTCGGCGTGCAGGTCGACCGGGCCAGCAGGTGCTTCTGGCAGGCCTGCACCTGGAAGCCGTAGGTCTCGTGCGGCTCAGGGGCGGGCAGGGTGAAGTGCGGGGTCGCGACCTCGTAGCTGGCCGTGCCGCGCCGGCCGACCACCCAGTAGCTGACGTTGAAGGCGTCGGCCCGGTTCGGGTAGCGCCAGCTCAGCTCGATGACGCCGTCGGGCCGCTGGGCCGCCTGGGTCAGGCAGGGCCGGTTCACGTCCTTGCATGCGTCGGGCCGGGCCGTCGGCTGGTACCGGCCGGGCTCGACCGTGGGCGGCTGGTCGGGGTGCTCCAGGATGTAGCCGGCGGCGAAGTTGATGTACGTGGCGTCGCCGTCCACCCGGTCGGTGTCCGCGGGCTCGCCGAGCAGGTCGCGGTAGCGCATCCACGCGGTGTGCATGGCCGGCGACATGCTGATGTCCGCGCCGAGCGACGGGAACCAGTACAGGTAGGTGCCGTTGATCTCCTGGATCCAGGCGGTCCCGTCCTTCTCGGTGGTGGGATAGTCCTGGGCGCAGAGGCCGTAGGCGGGCCCGGTGCCGCTGTTGCGGGACAGCTCGTACAGGCGGGGGTCGGTGGGCTGGATCCGGCAGTTCACGTCGCCGGCCGCGGTCACGGCGGCGGACTGCAGGAACACCGACAGGGTGGCGACGGCCAGCAGGACCGCGACGGTCAGCTGGACCTTGCGCAGCAGCACCGACTGCGGCCGGGCGTGCTCGCCGGCCGGCCCGGCGATCACCCGGGCCCACCGGGTCTGCCGCCAGGTCACCACTGCCGCCGCGCCGAACGCCGTGAGCACGGTGAGCAGCACGGCCACGGTGGCGTCGCGGATCTCGGTGAGCAGGCCGGTCTCGGCGATGACCACCACCAGCAGGGCGGCGCCGGCGGCCGCGGCGACGCGGGCGGCCCGCCACCACCAGGGCGCGAGCAGCACCTGGAGCGCCCAGGCGCGACCGACTTCGTCGCCGAAACCGGTGCCGCCATACCTTGCCCGGCCCAGCACCTGCCGTCGGCCACGAAATCCGAGTTGCCACCAGGCAACCTGGACGCCGACTATGTGGGTAAGTTCCCCCGTCCTCACGTGTATCCACGGTAGGGCTCGATGCTCCAGAGTAGGTAGTGCAAACGGCGATGGGGGTCATCGCATGGCCGACGGTGGCGAGACGCGGGCCCATCCCGCGCCGATGCTGCTGATTCTCAGTTTCCGGTGGCTCACCGTGGGGTGGACCGCCGTGGTCGCGCTGCTCAGCGGACAGGTGCTGGAGCAGCGGGTCGCGGTCGCCGTGCTGACGCTGGCCGTGATGCTGGGCTGGACCGCGTGGCTGACCGTGGCCGCCGTGCGCCGCACCGACCGCGTGCTGGCGGTGGACCTGCTGCTGGCGATCCTGGTGCTGCTGGCCTCCGGCTGGGTCGGGCCGCAGGGGCAGCTGTTGACCGATCATCCCACCTTTGCCGGAGCCTATCCGATGGCGGCGGTCGCCGCCTGGGCCACCGTCTACGGCCTGTGGGGCGGCGTGGTCGCCGGCGTCGGCGTCGCGGTGTGCCTGCCGGTGGGCTACTACTTCAACGGGTCCTCCCTGTTCGAGGCCGGCTACCTGGACCAGCTCAGCCTGGTCGGCGGCGCGCTGGCCTACGTGGTGCTCGGCGCCGCGGTCGGCCTGGCCACCAGCCAGTTCGAACGGGTCTCGCTGCGCCTGGCCGAGGGCCGGGCGGTGGTGGCCGGCCTGCGCGAGCGGGAGCGGATCGCCGCCCACATCCACGACGACGTGCTCCAGCGGCTGGGCCAGATCCGCAAGCTCGGCGGCGACCTGGCCGACCGCGGCGACGTCACCCGGGCCGAGCTGCGCGCCCTGATGGCCGACGTGGGCCGCCAGGAGGCCAGCCTGCGCCGGCTGGTGCTGGCCGAGCAGGACACCACCCCGGCTGGCGCGGCGTCCCTGGTCGAGGCGGTCGCCGAGGTGGTCGATGGCTACCACCAGTGGCCGATCCGGCTGGTCGACAGCGGCCACATCTCGGTGCCCGCCGACGTCGCGACCGAGGTCGCGGCCGCGGTCAACGAACTGCTCGGCAACGTGGTCAAGCACGCGGCGGCCGAGCACGTCTGGATCTCGGTGCTGGACGACGGCGCCGTCATCACGGTCGACGTGCGGGACGACGGCGTCGGCTTCGACTACGACGAGACCGAACTGGCCGCCTCCGGCCGGCTCGGGCTCGCGGTCAGCGTCCGCGCCCGGCTGGAACGGCTGGGCGGCAGCGTCACCATCCGGAGCCGCCCCGGTCGGGGGACCGAGGTGCGGCTGGAACTGAGGAGTGGGCCATGACAGCGCCGGCATCGACCGTTCGGGTCCTCGTGGTCGAGGACCACCCCGTCACCAGGGCGGGCATCCGGGCCAGCCTGGACAAGCACCCCGGCGTGACCGTCGTCGGCGAGGCCGACAACCAGGCCATGGCCTGCCGCGTGCTCGACGTGGAACTCGTCCACGTGGTGCTGGTGGACCTGCGACTAGGCGACGATCAGGGCATGGACCTGATCGAGCATCTGGCCCGGGTCCGACCCCAGACCAGAGTGCTCGTGCTGTCGCAGGCCTCGCCCGGCGAGGTGCTGGCCGCGCTCAAGGCCGGCGCGCACGGCTACGTGAGCAAATCGGCCACCACCGCCGAGCTCGCCAACGCCGTGCTGGCCGTGCTCGAGGGCCCGGTGCTGCCGCCGGAGCTGGCCGCCCGGCTGGTCGGCGAGTTCCAGCACCGGTCCTCGCTGACCGGCCGGGAGCGCGAGGTGCTGGGCTGCCTGGCCCGCGGCTACGACAACCGGGAGATCGCCGAGGAGCTCGGCGTCGCCGTCCGCACCGTCAACCGGCACCTGGAGAACATCCGGGAGAAGCTGGGCAGCCGGCGGCGCTCCGAGCTGATCCGGCTGGCCCGCGAGTGGGACTGGAACGCCTCGGCCTGATCAGTTCCCGAACTGCTCCGTGCAGGTGGAGGCGCCCTGGAGGAAGCCGATCCGGAACGCCTCCACCCGGGCGAAGCCCGAGGCGGCCGGTTTCCCGTCGACGTCGGCGGCGATCAGGCTGGTCGAGGTCAGCAGCTCGGCCACCGCCTCGTCCAGGTCGCCGGCGCTGAGCGAGAGATGGTCGGTCTGCGTTGTCATCGCCGCGCCCCAGTGGCCGACCAGGCAGGCCGTGCGCAGGCCGGTGTCGGCGTCGTCCAGCGGCAGGCCGGCCGCCTTCTGCACCGACAGCACGTAGCGGCTGGCCACCTCGCCGAAGGCGGCGAAGTCGCCGATGCCGCCGCCCTTCCTGGTCGGCGTGCCGATCTCCTTCAGCTTGGCCACGTCCATCGAGACGGTGTCGGTGGCCGGGCAGTAGGCGGTCGGCGAGGTGGTCTTCGCGTCCGCGCACTTGGCCAGCGCGGTGACCAGCTTCGGCGGCGTGGTCGGCCTGAAGACGTCGTTGAGGGCCTTGGCCACGGTCTGGAGGTTGGCCACGGTGATCGCCACGTTGCCGTTCTGGCCGGCGTCCTCGCCGTTGCGGAAGGCGGTCTCGGTGATCCGGCTGTTGATCTCGTTGACGTCGATCCGGGCGCAGCGCTGGGGGCCGTCGGTGAAGCCGGTCTGGAAGGCGAAGACCCGGTCGAAGGCGTTGCCGTGGGCCCCCTGGCCGGTGAAGGAGTGGCCGGGCTGGTCCCGCACGAAGAACGTGGTGGCCAGCACCTTGTTCAGGCCGTCGCCGGTGGACATCTGGAAATGCTTCGCCTTTCCCTCCGCCACCGAGCGCATGAAGGAGCCGGCGTAACAATCCGCTTGTTGCTCGAGGACAATGCTGGGCGTCGCATTGTTCACGCCGGACAACGGGCCCAGCTGGGTCTGGATCGCGTGGCCCATCTCGTGCGCCAGCACCATGGTCACCGCGAGCGGGCCGAAGTTCTGCACCAGCGTCGGCAGCAGTTCCCCGCGATCCCAGGACACGCTGTTGTCCACGTCGCAGTAGAAGGCGTTGATGAAGCCCGCCGTGTTCTCGTGGCCGGCGCAGACCTTGAGGTTGGCGCCGTCGGAGTCGTACGAGGTGAGCTTGGCGACCGGCACGAACTTCCGCCCGAACACCGTGGGCAGCTGGTCGGCCCAGTAGTCGTCCACGTCGGCGATCGTGTTGACCGCCAACCGGTCCATCTCCCCGTTGTCGGTGTTGGCCACCGGCAGCCGCGCGTCCGGCACGCCCGGGCGCGGTCCCGACGCGCCCGTGGTGACCGGCATTCCGCCGGCCGAGCCGGGATCCAGCTGCCCCAGCGGGGAGGCCGTGCCGGCCACCTTCGCCGAGCAGTTGCTCAGCAGCGCGATCGCGGCCGCCAATGCGAAAACCGTCGACCCGAGCCGTCGTCCCGCCGTGCTCATTCCCGTGTTTCCCCTTGCCGCCTTTTGCTACGCCGCAAGCACCCTACTGGCGTAGCGGTCCGCGTGTCCGGCGGTTGGCGACGCGTTTCAGTCGTGATCGGAACGTGAAAATATCTCACTCTCGGGGGTGAATTCTGGCTCGGCGGGCACCGATCGCTTGTGCGGCCAACGACACGGGGTGAATCTCGTCACCAAGTTACTGACGGGTTACTTTGCCGGTCGGAAGGAGAAAGCCATGCTCGAAGCCGACGACGTCGAGTTCGGCGACGAGGTCGAACCCGAGGTCGAGCCGGTCCGCGGCCGCACCCGCTGGCTGCGCTTCGCCGGCACGTTCGCGGTGGGCGGCGTGCTGGCCGGCGGTCTGCTGGTCGGCGTGGGCTCGGGCGCGTTCGCCGCCTCGTTCGCGGTGTCCGGCACCAGCTTCGAGGTGACCGCGGACCAGTTGCGGGGCACCGGATTCGTCCAGTTCCCCGGTATCGCCGCCAACCCCGACGTGGCGCCACACCCGGTCGCCATCAACGCCTTCAAGACCGCCGACCTGGACAACTTCTGTCAGTCGGTGTTCCTGCCGGACAACCCGTTCATCGGCGACCTGACGCTGCGCATCACCGCCGCCGGCTCGACGGGCATGCACGCCGAGGACATGGTCGTCCAGGTCGCGCAGGTGGACGGCGACTTCACGCTCAAGGCGCCGGAGATCGGTGTGGACGCCAGCCAGGTCGCCGGCGGTCCGGCTGGCGTGGTCGGCCGGGACAACGACTTCGGCATGCAGGCCTCCGACGTCACGATCAACAACCTGAAGCAGGTCGCCTGGGGCACCTCGGCCGGAACCATCTCCTTCAAGGGGATGAGCCTGCGCATCGTGTCCGGCAACCATCAGTGCATCCAGTAGGTCGATCACCCGCGGCTGCGGCAGCGCTATCCCCCGGGCGCTGCCGCAGCCGTGCTTTGAAGGGAGTTCGCACGTGGCCGGTTCCGTGATCGGCAGGGCGTGGCGCGCGTTCCGCCGATGGCGGCGCAGCCGTCCGTTCTGGGCGGGGCTGTTCCTGCTCCTGTCCGGGCTGGTGGTCATCTTCCCGCCCTTCGCCGGTCTGAAGCTCGGCGCGATGGCGATGTCCATGCAAACCCTCGGCGGCCTGTCCGGCGCGCTCATCGGCACCCTGATGGTGGTGTGCGCGCTGACGATGTGGATCCGCCCGCAGTTCCGGATCCCTGCCGCCGTCGCGGCGATGATCATGTCGCTGGCCGCGATCATCACCACCAACTTCGGCGGCTTCCTACTGGGCACCCTGCTCGGCCTGATCGGCACCGGGCTCGCCATGGCGTGGACTCCTAAGGCCCGCAAGCGCAAGGTCGCCAAGGCCGTGCCGCCCGCCGCCGTCGCGCTGGTGCTGCTGGCCGGGCTGGCCGTGCACAACGTCTCCGACCCCACTGTCGCCCTGGCCGACCCCGCTCCAACCTCTACCACCGTCACCACGTCTTCGTCGGAGCCTCCGGCCACGGCCACCACCACTGTCGCGCCCACCTCGACGACGTCGCCGTCGTCGTCGAGCAGCGCGACGGCCTCCAGCACCACCACGGCGACGACCAGCACCACCTCCGCCACCCCGTCCCCGCCCGCCCTGCCGGCGGGGACGCGGGTGTGGACCCTCACCTCGCCGTCGATCGCCATGAGCGGCCTGAGCTACAAGGGCATCGTCGACGCCGTCGTCGGGACCAAGACCATCAAGGTCCTCAAGTTCACCGCTTCGTCCGTGAAGATCAAGGACATGGTCCAGACCGCTACCAGCGGCGGCGGCCACAAGATCGTCACCACCGCCGCGCCCGGCAGCACCTCCACCATCACCGGCGGCACCATCACCATGCTCACCGCCGAGATCAAGGGCACCGCCGTCGTCACCGTCATCCCCGGCCTGCCGCCCATCAAGCTGCCGATCGACTACACCGCCACCAGCCCGCCGCTGCTCACCCCGGCCGAGGTCACCTTCGAGAACGTCACCGTGACCAACACCGACCAGTCCGGCGGCGTCCTCACCATCCCCGGCGCCAAGATCGCAGCCACCTGACACTGGCACACTGCGCCGATGGAAGGTTCGCCAGTGCTGCGCCCGGCCACGGCAGCGGACGTGCCGGAGATCGCCGAGTTGATGCGCCGATCGGTGCTCGACGTGTTTCCCCGTTTCCACAACGAGCGCGAGACGGCCGCTGCCGCCCGGTATCTCACCGAGCCCGACATCGTGCTCATCGAGGACGGGACCTACTTCGTCTGCGAGGCCGACGGGCAGATCGTCGCCTGCGGCGGCTGGAGCAAGCGCGACAAGCTCTACACCGGCTCCGGTTCTACACCTTCCGACGACCGCCGCTTGGACCCCGCCACCGAACCGGCCCGAGTGCGCGCGATGTTCGTGCGCGGCGACTGGACCCGACGCGGCCTCGGCCGTGACATCCTCACCCGCTGCGCGGAAAGCGCCCGCGCCGAAGGCTTTCGCAAGCTGGTCCTGATGGCCACCCTGCCCGGTGTTCCGCTCTACCGCTCCTTCGGCTTCCGCGAACTACAGCGAACCGGTGTGCCGCTGCCCAACGGAGTCGTCCTCGACGGAGTGTCCATGGAGTACCCGTCGTCCGGCACGGCCTGAAACTGTCGGACCCCGGTGGCATGCTGGCCTCGTGTACCGGGAACGGGCGACCGGCCTGGCCGGGGCGATCGCGTGGAGTCGTGTGGCCGACGAGCCGCAGACGCACCGGATCCTGCCCGACGGCTGCCTGGACCTCATCTGGGCCGGCGGTCACCTGCTGGTCGCCGGGCCCGACACCGTGGCGCAGGAAGTCACCAGCCCGGCCGGTCTGTTCTACGCCGGGTTGCGGTTCATGCCCGGCACGGGGCCGTCGGTGTTCGGCGTGCCGGCTCACGAGTTGCGGGACAGCCGGGTTCGGCTCGACCAGATCTGGCCCCAGCGTCTGGTCGACGGCCTGACGGCCCGGGTTTCCGAGGCGCCAGACCGTATTGAGGCGTTGCTCGAGATCGCCCGCCCGCGCATCGAGGTCGACCCCGTCACCAACGCGGTCGTCGCCGGCCTACGTTCCGGCCGTCCGATTTCCGTTGTGGCCCACCACGTTGGCCTCAGCGAGCGCCAGCTTTTGCGTCGAAGCCTGGCCGCGTTCGGCTACGGCCCCAAGACACTGGCCCGGGTGCTGCGGATGGAACGCGCCCTCGCCCTGGCCACCGGCGGCATGCCGGCCGCCGAGGTCGCCGCCAGCGCCGGCTACGCCGACCAGGCCCACCTGTCCCGAGAAGTGAAGGCGCTGGCCGGAGTTTCCCTCACCCGGATGCGGGCCTCCTGACACTGGACCGAATGCCGGCCCCACCACCGCACGCATGGCGTAACTCTCGGTCAACCACTGCCGCTTTGCGTCCTTGATGGTTAGTGTCCCAGGTTGATCACGATCAGACGGAGTGTCTGATTTTGTCAAGGGGGCTGCACATGGTGGCAAGAAGTGGTCTTTTTCGCGCGCCCAAAAAGAGAAGCGGGGTGTCACGGTCGTTAGCCGCGTTGGCCGTGGCGACCGCGGCTCTGTGTCTGGTGTCCACATCGGATGCCACGGCGATCGTCAGCGCAGCACAGGCGAAGCCGGCCGACACGCCGGCGACCTTGCGTTCCCCGTTGGGAACACAGGCCAGGACGGACCGGTGTCGGGTCGGACTGGTCATGCACGCCGGCGGTCCGCAGCTCAAGACCGCGACCGACGCCGCGCTGGGCGGCTCGGATGCGGATCTGCGCACGGCCGCCAACAACATGGACTTCCTGGTCGGTTCGATCGGTGACGCGATCCGGCAGGACGGCGCCGACAGTTCCGCGGAGAACAAGGTCGCGGCCGCACGGCACGCGGGCTGGGAGACAACGCTCACGCCGTATGGCGCTGGTCAGGTTCCCTGGTTCGAAGACGACATCTACCGCTACATGAGCGAGCGGCAGAACATGGCCTATGCGGCCATTCAGGCCAATGTGGTGCCGAAGGCGAGCCAGGCCGCGGTTGATGCCGCGACCGCGGTGATGAACCAGAAGAAGGCCACCGACTCCTCGGTCTACTACTTCGGCCCGACCGTGATCAGCCTGCGCTGGGCCGACGACATCCGCCAGTTCCTCCAGTTCGCAGGCTTCCCGAAGACCGCGCCGACCCCCGGCTCCGCGGAGTTCCGCATGGAGGTCGAGGCGCTCAAGATCCGTTACTCCAGCTGTGACAGCGCCAACCCGATGGACCCGAACCAGGTGCTCGGCGCCGTGGTCACCGCCGCGAACACGGAATGGGAAGCCGAGTACGCCTCCCAGACGCAGCAACGAGCAGTCCTGGTCGCGGCGGAGTTGCAGGCTTCCAAGGATCTCCAGGCTGCCACGAACGCGATGATCGAGGCGGTCGGTCAGGCCGCGGTGGTGAGCGGGCTGCTCGATTGGCAACGGAAGTGGTCGGGGCAGCCGCCGACCACTCCGGGCTATCCCTCGCAGGCGCTCCTCGCGCAGGCGGCCAGTGACCTGGCCGCCGCCAAGCAGCGTGTCGCCGCGCAGGTGCCGTTGGCTCAGCAGGCGGCGGCCTCCGCGAAGACGCAGTCCGACAAGGCGATTGCCGCTCAGGCCCAGGCCGGCGCGATCGCCGCCGCCAATGGCACGCCGTACGGGCGAGGCCTGGCCTACGCGCAGCAGTCCGCCCAGGTGACCGCGGCGTCGGCCGCAGCGGCACAGGCCTCGGCGTCGGCGGCGCAGACCGCGCTCAACGCCAGCAAGGCGGCGGCCAGCGACGCGGATGCGTTGTGGGCCAGTGCATCCGCGCAGGCGCACGCCACCCAGGCCGCGTTCCAGCAGGCCGCGGCAAAGCAGGCCGCAGACCAGGCACACGCTGCCGCCGCTGCCGCCGCAACCCAGGCAGCACAGGCCGCTGCTGCCGCGACGCGGGCCCACAACGACCGGGCGACCGCCGAGCACGCGCAGCAAACCGCCCAGAGCGCCGCGAACGACGCGCACAACCAGCGCACGACCGCCGAAGCCGAGCGGGCCAAGGCCGGCGCGGCCAAGGCCGAGGCGGAAAACCAGCGCGCCAAGGCGCAGCAGGCCGAAGCCGACGCCCAGGCCAAGCAGGCGACGGCGGCCAGCAAGAAGACCGACGCCCAGAACGCTGCCGGCACTGCGGCGCAGCAACGTCAGGCCGCCGAGAACGCGGAGTCGCGGGCCGTGCTGGCTCGCAACAATGCCGTAGCCGCAGCGAATGCGCGTGACGCCGCCAATGCCCGTGCCGCCGCATGCGACGCGTGGGCCGCCGCGGCCGACGGCACCGATGACGCACAGGCCGCCCGTGCCGCAGCAGACCAAGCCCGGTCAGCGGCCAACCAGGCCGCTGCCGCCGCCACGAGCGCACAGGCCGACGCCGACCAGGCCGAGAACGCGGCCAAGGCCGCGCGGGCCGCTGCCACCCAGGCCGACGGCGCGGCATCGCGGGCCCAGGCCGCCGCGAAGGCCGCCGACTCCGACGCCAACGCCAGCCATGCCGCCATGTTCGTCGCGCACGCCGCGGCGGCCGACGCGATCGTGGCTTCCGACCAGGCCGCCCGCAACGTCCAGGCCGCCAAGGACCAGGCCGACAAGGCCGACGCCGCCTCGGCAGCGGCCAAGGTCAACGCGGCTGCTTCCCGTGCCGAGGCCGACCAGTCCCAGATCGACGCGGCCAAGACCGCCGGGCAGGCGTTTGCCGCCGCCGAGGCCGCCACCGCCGCTCGTGACTCCGCCGCCGCGACCACCACCGCGTCCAACGAGTCGATCCGCCTCGGCACTCCGTTCCAGCTGACCGATTCCTCCGCCGGCATGGCCGTGCTCGTCGGCCAGACCGCCGACACTTTGGCTCAGCAGCAAGCAAACGCGGCCAAGGCCCGTTCCGACGAAGCTGCCCGCGCCGCCCAGGCCGCCGCCGACGCCGCCGCTCATGCCGACGCCTCGGCCAAGGCCGCCGCCCAATCCGCCGCCTCCGCCGCCGCGGACGCCGCCTCCGCCCTCCAATCCGTCGCCGCCGCCCAGGCCTCCGCCGCATCCGCCGCGGCCGACGCCCTGGCCACCCAACAGGCCGACGACGCCACCAAGGCCCTCGACCAGCAGGCCCAGCTCGACGCCTTCCAGGCCGGCGTCGCCGCCCGGGATGCCCGTACCGACGCCGACATCGCCGCCCAGGCCGCCACCGACGCCGAGAAGGACGCCGTCGCCGCCCGCAAGGCCGCCGACGCCGCCACTGCCGACGCCGCTGCCGCCAACGCCGCCGCAGTCCAGGCCGACAAGGACGCCACCGCCGCCGAAGCCGCCGCCGCCAACGCCCGCGACCTCGCCCAACAAGCCGAAGACGCCGCCAAACGCGCCGAACAACAACAACGCGACCAGGACGCCGCCGCCGCGCTCGACCAGGCCGGCCCCGGTGGCATCGACGGCGCCAATGTCCGCGTTGACCTCGACGGCCTCTCGCGGAAGTCCTATGAGCAGCTCAACCCGTGCGTCATAGACCTCAGCGATCCCAACGGCTCGTGCGACGTCCGGATGCGCGTCCACTTCACCGGCGTCGTCTTCTACTGGGCCGTCACCTGCGAGCTGCCCAACACCCCGGTCAGCGCCTGCGCCGGCCACACCCACGAGGACCAGATCGACCGCCAGGAGATCACCGACTTCCCGGTCGAACGCACCCTCGACGTCACCCGCGCCGACATCGCCCGAGCCCTGCTCACCTCCGCCGCCGACTTCATCGCCAACTTCATCCCCAACCTCGTGTTCGGGATCTTGTCCGACATGCACGCCTGCGCCTTCGGCAGCGTCTCCGGCTGCGCGTGGACCGCGAGTCTGTTCATCGGCCCCGAAGAACTCCGCGCCGGCGTCCAGGCCGTCCGCGACATCCGGCTCGCGATCGCCGGCAGCCGTGACATCGAAGCAGCCATCGCCGCCCTCGAATCGGCCAACCTCGCGCCGGAGCTGAAGGCCGCGCTCGAGACCGACGCCCTCGTCGCCGAGTTCAAGCAGATGGGCTGTCTGACCAACAGCTTCCCGGCGGGCACGCCGGTTCTGCTGGCCGACGGCACACACCGGTCGATCGAGCAGTTGGCGGTCGGCGACCGTGTGCTGGCAACGAATCCGATTTCCGGTGAGACCAGCGCCCAGCCGGTGGTCTCGACCTTCAACCACCCCACCCAGAGCCTGGTCGACATCGACCTGGACAGCGGTGGCAGGCTCACCACGACCGGTGGCCACCGGCTGTACGTAGTCGACAAGGGCTGGACGACGGCTGCGGACCTTCGGCCGGGTGACCGCGTCCATGCCGAGGACGGCAGCACTCCGGTTGTGGGGGGGGGGGGCCCCCCCCCCCCCAACCCCCCCCCCCCCCCCCAACCCCCGGACCGGGGCCCGGTGGGCCCCCGGGAAGGGGGGGGCCGGGGCCCCAAGGGGCGCCGGGGCCAACCCGGGCCCCCACGGGCGAAAAGG
>NZ_JBIUAG010000020.1:0-141838 GCF_044547355.1 Kutzneria sp. NPDC052558 | reverse complement strand
TCCCCCCCCCCCCACACCCGGCCTGGGTGTCCCCCCCCGCCCCCCCGGGGGGGGGGGGGGGGCGCCCCCCGCGGGGGTGGGGGGGGGGGCCCCCCCCCCCCCCCCACAACGCTGCCGAGACGGTCTACGACCTGACCGTCGCCGATGTGCACGCCTTCTACGTGCTGGCCGGGGACACATCGGTCCTCGTGCACAACGCGTGCCCCGAAGGTCAGATCCGGTACAACAGCAGCCCGCTCAGCCAAGTGGCCTTCAGGTCCCGTATGGAGAACATGACCCCGATCTACCGAAATGTTGCGGTCGCGCGGATAAAGGGGTGGAACGACCCCAAGACCGGCGATTACGTTGTCGGCTTCAGTCGGGGTACGAAAGACAACATCTCGGTCCACTCCGAGGATGACATCCTTGCTCAGATCGAAGCGAGGCCGGGGTTTGACGTCAGCCAGATCGAGGAGTTGTACACCGAACGGCAACCCTGCCCCACCTGCAAGACGACGCTCGAGAACAAGCTGACCCCGGGAACGTCGGTCACCTGGTCGGTGCCGTACGACAGCACCACCACGTCCGAATCCCGCGACCTCCTGCTCGAGTATTTCGTCAACAGGGCCAACGGCAGGTGAGATAGCCTGGGAGGATGCGGCGGGGTCAGGATGCCTGGCCCCGCCGCGCAAGCAGATGGTTCCTATTCACGACAATCCGGAGCGAGCGCATGTCCGAGCCTGTCGACCCGACCGGTTACCGCGATCCGATCGCCTCCGACGAGGTGCTCGCCCAACGGGAACGCCTCGCCGACCTCATCTGCGACGAGCTGACGCGGGCGGGCCTGCCGGCGCATCGGTATCCGGCCGACAGCCTGTGGCCCGCCGGGGCGGAGGTCTCCGTGGATCGGATGAGTGACGCCGATGGCGGCGGCGTGTTCGTGCGATGGGGTGTCGGCCCTGAGCTCAGTCGGGCCGCGGCCGGGATCCCGGAGGGCGATCTGGACGACGATGCGCTTGACGAGATTGTCATGGCATTGGCGCGGCGTGGCGACAACCCTGACGTTCGTCACCAGAGTGTGGTCACGCGGCACATGCAGGCCGCGATCATCGGTATCCTCGGCTCGGCCGGTCTGCATGCGTACGACCCGAATGACAATGACGCTCCCTCGCTGGTCAAAGTCGACCTGCCCTGAGCCGATGCGCCATGCGTAGGGGGAGGCCGGTGCTGTCGGATCCACCGGCACGAGCGGCCGCTTCATCTTCCGCAAGGGCAGCGATGTCGTGATCACCGAGGGAGGCAGCAAACGAGGGCGGGTCATCACCAGCTATGGGCCGTCCGGGCCCAGGGGTGAAAGCGGGGCGGCGATCTTCGGTGGCAAGCCGACCGATCCGGGTCTGCCCGTCACCCATGACATGATCGTCCAGGGCAAGATCCCGTCGCCCAACGGCGACACCCTGCCCCCGGCTGTGCCGATCATCCAATAGGAGCCGCCCGTTGTTGTACCTCGCGGAAGGTGTTGGCGCCGACGTGGTTCCGGGCGGAACGATCAACGTGCCGCCCCGGCTGTCGCTTGACGACCTCAGTGTTCTCGTGGGGAGCTACGACAGTGCCGAAGAACACGAGCGGCACAGGTTGCTGACTCATGGCAGCGGGAACGACCTGGCTCCCGACGAGTTCCGTTTCAATCGGGACACGGGGTTGTTGGAGAGCCTGTGGCTGTACCTGCCGGAGGACAACCTCACGGATCCGAGTGTGGCTGATGACTGGTTGGGGTTGGAGCCTGTGGTCGGCGCGCTCCGGCGCGCTGACCACAGTGGGTTCACTGTCATGGGATCGGCCGGGCGGTGGTGTGCAGAGGACGGCGCTGTCCTGGTCTGCTTGGCAAGCGCACGCCCGGTGCACGTCGGACAACCCGTGCGCCTCAGAGTGGCCGACGACGTTGACCTTCTGTTCGGGGGCGACTCTTTCGCCGGTTGGATGCTGACGAACCCGGAGCGGTACGTGACCTCGCTTTGGGGCCGGTGGCCCGATCCGCTGCGGACTGACACCGAGCTCGGGGTTCTGCTCAAGCAGTGCCTTGACCTCATCGACACGCCGCACATGGAGGCGCTTTTCGAGGAGGAGGACCCTGAGGGACGCCGGCTGTTGAGGGGGTTGAGGGACCGAATTGCCCTCGATCGCGGTGCTCCCGACCGCAGGAGAGCGCTGTTGGAATGGCTCGGTTTTCTGGAGGAGAACTGGTACCGACGACCTGACTCCGTATGACTCCCAGTCAGTTCTCCAACGGGCAGAACAGATCTACGCCGGTGCCGTCGGGGTCGTGGAGGACGGCGTAGCGCTGGCCCCAGAAGGCGTCCCAGGGTTCCTTGTGGCCGAAGGAGATCAGTTCCCGGTAGAGGCGGTCGACGTCGGCGGGGGTGGGGCACTGGAAGGCGAGGCCGGTGCGGGGGGAGCCGGTGGGAGGGGTCCATGCCGGGTCGAAGGAGCGGATGGTGGAGACGGTGTCCCACATGATCTGGAGGCCGCCGGGTAGTGCTGCGGCGACGTGGGGCTCGGAGTCGGCGGCGGCGGGGATGGACAGGCCGAGCCGTCGGTAGAAGGCGAGGGTTTTGGCCATGTCGTCGACGACAAGACCGATGACGGCGAGCTGAGGAGTCATGCCTGTGACGCTAGGCGACCGGCGCTGGGCGGGTCTTGAAGGAATCAGACGCCGCAGGCCTTGGAGCCGGTGGTGAAGCCGGAGCGGAAGGCCAGGACGCGGTCGAAGCCGGTGGGGAGGCCGGTGCCGGAGGTGCCGCGGGAGCCGTAGTCGTACGACAGGAGCACGCTGACGGCCTTGTCGAGGTCGCCGGGGGAGAGCTGGAGCCCGGGCCGGCGGCCGGTGAGGACGGAGGAGGTGTAGGCGCCGGCGAGGCAGACGGCGGCCTTGCCGGCGGAGGGGGAGTCGACGGGCTGGCCGAGGGAGGACAGGGCCGCGAGGGCATAGCGGGTGGCGATCAGGGTGCCGGCGGCGTAGTCGCCGATGTTGGACACGAGGGTGGAGAGGGTGCCCTTGGTGGCCAGCAGAACGGTCTTGGTCGCCGGGCAGAAGGCCACGGGCCCCTGGTCCCCGCCGGGGCAGGCGGCGGCGGAGTCGGTCTGGGTGAACTTGGGCTGCGACCACTTGGGGCCGAAGAGCTGGCCGAAGTAGGTGTTGAGGTCGGGCACGAGCAGCCTGACCAGGTCGGACAGCGGCAGGTTGCCGCCGCTCTGCTGGTCCTGGAGGCTGCTGAAGGCCCGCTGGGTGAACTGCCGGTTGTCGACGGTCATGCCGGCGCAGAGCTTGGGCCCCTGCTGGTAGCCGTCCTGGAACGCGGACACGCGGTCGAAGGCGTCGCCATGGGCGCCTTCCTCGTCGGCGCCGGTGCCGACGGGGTCGCGGAAGGTGGCCAGCGCGGCGATGGCCTTGTCGAGCTGCTTGGCGTTGATCCGCAGGTCCGGGGCCTTGCCGTCGACGACGGAGCGGACGAACGCCCCGGAATAGCAGTCGGCCATGGTCTCGATGAGGATGGTCGGATAGCTGTTGGGATCGGCCCGTTCCATATCGGGGGTGGGGGCGGTCCGGTTCTGCACGGCATGCCCGAGCTCATGGGCGAGCACGACGACGACGGAGGCGTCGCCGAACTGGTCGCGCAGCACGGGCAGCAGGGCGGAGCGGTCCCAGGCGACTGAATCCTTGGCGGGGCAATAGAAGGCGTTGCCCTCGATCTCGGCGGCGTCCTCGGCGCACGGCGGGGTTTTGCCCTTGCCGGAGGCGGTGTCGACGGAGTAGACGCCGCCGGCGATGTCCCGCCACTGCTTGGTGAAGACGGTGGGGAAGTTCTGCTTCCAGAAGGCCTGCACGTCGGTGATGGTGGAGGCGGCGATGCGGTCGGTCATGCCGTTGTCGGTGCCCTGCACGAAACTCGGGGACACGCCGTCGCCGACGAGCACGGGCTCGGCGGTCTCGGGCTGGGCCACGCCGGCGATGCTGGTGCAGCCGGCGACCAGAACCACGGCCAGCAGGGCGGCGAGCACGCCGCCGGCCCGCCGAGCAGATCCACTCACCCGACCAGTCTGCCCGACGAACGGCGGTATCGTGGCCGGCAAGGGGGCGGACATGAAGACGAAGACTCGCGGCGACGGCCCGCTGCTGCTTCTGCTGCACGGGGGCGGCGGCAGCGTGGGCAGCTACGACGCGGTGCTGGACATCCTGGCCGAGCAGTACACGGTGGTCACGTACACGCAGCGCGAGGGCGGCCCGGCCGAGCGCGCGGACGAGGCGGCGCGGCTGCTCGATGACCTGGGTGCGAAGTCGGCGGCGGTCTTCGGCAGCAGCGCCGGTGGGCTGGTGGGCATCGAGCTGGTGGCCCGGCATCCGGAACGGGTCGGCCTGGTCATCGCGCACGAGCCGCCGTTCATGTCCCTGCTGCCCGATGCCGACGAGGTGACCCGGGCCTTCCTCGACCTGGTCGGCGCCCCCGACGGGGCCCTGCGGTTCCTGCGGCTGACCGGGATGCTCGGCCCGGTCGACGAGTCGGTGGTCCAGGCGGCCGCCGCGAACCTGTCCTTCGACGGTCGCGAGGTCGCCGCCTTCGTGAACCACCGGACGGACCTCGGCGCGGTCCGGGCCAGCGGAGTGAAGGTGGTGCTGGCCGCCGGCAAAGCGGTGACCGGCTCGCTGCCGTTCCGCAGCAGCGAAGCGGTCGCCGACGCGCTGGCAGCGCCGATGGTGATCTTCCCGGGCAACCACTTCGGCTACGCCCCGATGCCGGGCGTCAACGACCCGGCGGCGTTCGCGCGGACGTTGCTCGACCTGCTGAGGTCTCAGCTGTCCAGGTAGCGCAGCACGGCCAGCACCCGGCGGTGCTCGGTGCTGGTCTTGGGCAGCCCCAGCTTGTGGAAGATGCTGGCCACGTACTTCTCCACCGCGCCCTCGGTGATCACCAACCCCTCGGCGATGCCGGAGTTGGACCGCCCCTCGGCCATCAGCGTGAAGGCCTCCCGCTCCCGGGGCGTCAGCGCCGCCAAGGGGTCCTGACGCCGGCTGCGGGCCAGGATCTGGGACACGACCTCGGGGTCGAACACGGTGCCGCCGGCCCCGACCCGGTCCAGCGCCGACAGGAACTCCTCGACGTCGGCGACCCGGTCCTTGAGCAGGTAGCCAACGCCGTTGAGCTCGCCGGTGATCAGGTCGGAGGCGTAGCGCTCCTCCACGTACTGGGACAGCACGAGCACCCCGGTCTCCGGCCACTGCTTGCGGATCACCAGCGCGGCCCGCAGCCCCTCGTCGCTGTGCGTGGGCGGCATCCGCACGTCGACCACGGCCACGTCGGGTCGGCTGTCGGCCACGGCCCGCAGCAGCTTCTCGGCGTCGTCCACCGCGTCCACGACCTCATGGCCGTTCTCGGCCAGCAGCAGGGTCAGGCCGTGCCGCAGCAGCACGGCGTCCTCGGCGATCACGATTCGCACGGAAGCTCCAGGCTCACGGTTGTCGGCCCTCCGGCCGGGCTGGTCACGGTCAGGGTGCCGTCGACGCCTGCGGCCCGGTCGGCCAGCCCGGACAGGCCGGAGCCGCCGGACAGGACGGCCCCGCCGACGCCGTCGTCGCCGACCTCCACCCGCAGCAGCGCCCCGGCCCGCCGCACCACCACCCAGGCCCGGGAGGCCCGCGCGTGCTTGACGATGTTGGTCAACGACTCGGCGATCATGAAGTAGGCGATGGACTCGGCGGTGCGGCCGGCCCGCCGCTCCATCTCGAAGTCGATCGACACCGGCACCTGGGAGCGGGCGGCCAGCGCCGACAGCGCGGCGTCCAGACCGCGGTCGGCCAGCACCGGCGGGCTGAGCCCCCGGGTCAGCTCCCGCAGCTCGACGATGGCCTCCTTGGCGCTGCGGTGGGCCTCCTCCAGCAGCGCCCGGGTGGCCTCCGGGTCGGAGTCGTACTTGCGTTTGGCCCGGCCCAGCAGCATCGCCAGGGCCACCAGCTGCTGCTGGGCGCCGTCGTGCAGGTCCCGCTCGATCCGCCGGCGCTCGGCCTCGGCCGCGGCCATGGCGTCCTCGCGGCGCTGCTCGACCTCGTACACCCGGGCGGCGAGCTGGTCGGCCGACATCTGGCCCAGGTAGCGGCGGGCCAGCGCCACGTGCCAGCTGAGCATCCAGCGCACGAGGTACGGCACGATCGGCACCAGCAGCGCCAGCCCGAGCAGGGGGACGCTCTCCCACGCCTCGCCGGCGTACCGGCCGGGCCGGTTGAGCGAGGCGACGGTGAAGCCGATGAAGAAGTAGCCGGCGGCGATCACGATGGTCAGCGGGAACACCCAGGCGAACACGGCGAGCGCACCGGCGAACAGCGCGACCGGCAGCCGGATCAGCTGGTAGGCCATCAGCCGCCACAGCAGCGGGTTGCGGACCAGCTTGACGAACAGCGGCACCAGCGGCCCGTGGGGTGCCGGCAGCTGCAGCGACAGCGGCATGTCGATGCCGTGCACCGAGCGGTACCAGCTGACCTCCAGCCGGGCGCAGCCCTCCAGCGCGTAGGCCGTGCCCATGAAGCCCAGCACGCCGGCCGGCACGATCATCAGCAGCAGCACCATGACCAGCCAGCCGGCGGCCGGGGTGTCGAAGCCGACCGAGCCGACCACGCTGCCCAGCGCGATCAGCGCCGGGATCGGGACCAGGGACACGATCAGCCCCAGCACCAGCACGACGGTGTTGGCGGCGGCCCAGTAGATGCCGCCGAGCAGGTGCAGGGTGGCCCGCCACGTCCGCGCTTCGCCGAGCGGGCGCAGCAGCAGCGCGTGCAGGCTCCCCATCACGCCTACCGAGGGTACGGACCGGGGGTCGCCCCGGGTAACCGGTTAACCCCCGTAGCTCAGGCGTCGAACAGGGCGCTGACCGACTCGCCGTTGTGGATGCGCCGGATCGCCTCGGCCATGGCCGGCGCGATGGACAGCACGGTCAGCTTGGGGGTGCGCTTCTGCGGCGCGATCGGCACGGTGTCGGTGCAGACGATCTCCTTCACGCCGGCCAGGTCGCCGATGCGCTTGATCGCGCCGTCGGCGAACAGGCCGTGCGTGCAGGCCACGCGGATCGAGGCCACGCCCAGCTCGTCGAGCCGCTGGATCAGCTCGACCACGGTGCTGCCGCGGGCGATCTCGTCGTCCAGCACGATCACGTCCCGGCCGGCCACCTCGCCGATGATCGAGCTGATGCTGACCTTGTCGTCGGAGAAGCGCTGCTTGGCCCCGGCGGCCACGCCCACGCCGAGCAGCCGGGCGAAGGCGGCGGCCGGCTTGGCGTTGCCCAGGTCGGGGGAGACGACCACGGCGTTGGACAGGTCGTAGCCGCGGAAGTGGGCGGCCAGCTCGCGCAGGGCGTGCAGGTGGTCGACCGGGACGCTGAAGAAGCCGTGCACCTGCGGCGAGTGCAGGGTCATGGTCAGCACCCGGCTCGCGCCGGCGGTCACCAGCAGGTCGGCCACCAGCCGGCCGCCGATGGAGACGCGGGGCATGTCCTTCTTGTCACTGCGCGCGTACGCGTAGTGCGGCATGACGACCGTGGTGCGGGCGGCCGACGCGCCGCGGGCGGCGTCCAGCATGAGCAGCAGCTCGACCAGGTTCTCCTGGGTCGGCGGCACCAGCGGCTGGATCAGGAACACGTCCCGCTCCCGGCAGTTGGCCCGCAGCTGGACCTCGATGCAGTCGTTGGCGAACCGTTGGACCCGCACCGGGCGTAGTGGAACTCCGAGGTGCGCGCAGATGTCGGACGCGAGGTCGGGATGGGCGCTGCCGCTGAAGACCGCGATCTCATGCACGTGAACGGATGGTACCCGCCGGTGAACCGTTCGCCGGTTTCGTCGGTAGTAGATGGTCGAACGTGGTTCAGACCATAACGACGACAGGAGACGCCGCAATGTCCTGGATTGCCGATATGAGTCCCAGTCGCAAACGTGCCATGATCCTTGGCGCCGCTGCCGTGCTGGGCGTCGCCGTCGTGCTGGGAGGTGGATTCGCGATCGTCTCGGGCACCAGCCACGCGGCGACCGAGAACTGTCAGGGCCTCGACCAGGCGTTGCAGAACAACCTGAACTTCATCGCGCAGCAGAAGGCCAATCCGACCGCGGTGTCCGCGGCCAACATCGCCAACCGGCAGGCCGTGGTCGACCAGATCCAGCAGCGCCGCCAGGCCGCCGGCTGCACCAACAACGTGACGGCTTCGGCCGACGCGACCAAGAAGAAGGGCAGCGGCGAGGACTGCGCCGGGCTGCAGAAGGCCCTCCAGAACAACCTGAACTTCATCGCCGACCAGAAGGCGCACCCCGACGCCCAGTCGGCGGCGCGGATCAAGAACCGCGAGGCCGTGGTGGCCCAGATCGAGCAGCGCATCAAGGCCGCTCTCTGCGACGGAAACGGTTCCGGGGCCTCAGGCTGCCCGACGGCGACCGACACGACCGACACCAGCGCCCCGCCGACCACCACCGACAACGGCATGGGCAGCGGCATGGACAACGGCATGGGTGACGGGGGCATGGGCACCGACACCACCACCGCCCCGCCGACCACGACCGACAACGGCATGGGCAACGGTATGGGCTCAGGCATGGGCGGCGACAACGGCATGGGCGACGGCGGCATGGGCACCGACACCACGGCGCCGCCGACGACCACCGACACCAACGCCGGCTGCGACAACGGCGGCACCGACACCGCGAACCCGACCGACACCGCGACGGCCGACCCGACCGCCACCAACACCGGCACCAACGCCGGTTCCGGCACGGACACCGGCACCGTCGCCAACCAGGTCTGCAAGGGCTCCACGGTGACCACGACCGGCTCGGGCGGCCTGACCGCCTCCAGCAACCAGTTCCCGGTCGGCACCAAGCTCAAGGTGACCAACCTGGACAACAACAAGTCCATCACCGTCCCGGTGACGTCCACCTCCGGCAGTTGCGTGCTGCTCGACGCCGGCGCCTTCAACCAGATCCATGAGGCCGGCAAGCTGCTCATCCGCAAGGCGCTGATCCAGAAGGTCGGCTGACCCCGCCACCACAACCCCGTTCACGCGAAACGGCCCGAAACCTGGTCCCAGGAGCCAGGTTCCGGGCCGTTTCGCCGTGCTCAGGCCTCCGGCGAAAGCCAGATCACGCCGGCCGGCGGCAGCTGCACCACCGCCGAGGCCGGGCGGCCGTGCCAGGGCGTGGCCTCGGCCACGAGCTCGCCCTGGTTGCCCCAGCCGGAGCCGCCGTACACGCGGGCGTCGGTGTTGACGACCTCGCGCCAGACGCCGGTGGTGGGCAGGCCGATCCGGTAGTCCCGGTGCGGCCCGCCGGAGAAGTTGGCCACGCAGGCCAGCACCGTGCCGTCGTCGCCCTCGCGCAGGAACGACAGCACGTTGCCGGCCGAGTCGTTGGCGTCGATCCAGGAGAAGCCGTCCGGCGACGTGTCCATTGTGTACAGTGCCGGTGACCGCCGGTAGGCGGCGTTGAGGTCGCCGACCAGCTGCTTGACGCCGGCGTGCAGGGGCTCGTCGAGCAGCGGCCAGTCCAGGGACCGCTTCTCCGACCACTCGTCGATCTGCCCGAACTCGCCGCCCATGAACAGCAGCTGCTTGCCGGGGTGGGCCCACATGAAGGCCAGCAGCGAGCGCAGCCCGGCCGCCTTGTTCCAGTTGTCGCCGGGCATCCGGCCCCACAGCGATCCCTTGCCGTGCACCACTTCGTCGTGCGACAGCGGCAGCACGAAGTTCTCGCTCCACGCGTACATCAGCGAGAAGGTCATCTCGTTGTGGTGGTACGAGCGGTGCACGGGATCGTGCGACAGGTACCGGAGCGTGTCGTGCATCCAGCCCATGTTCCACTTGAACCCGAAGCCCAGCCCGCCCAGGTGCGTCGGCCGCGTCACGCCCGGCCAGGCGGTGGACTCCTCGGCGATCATCATGATGCCGGGGTGGCGCCGGTAGACGGTGGCGTTGAGCTCCTGGAGGAACTGCACGGCGTCCAGGTTCTCGCGTCCACCGTGGACGTTGGGCAGCCACTGGCCCTCGGGCCGCGAGTAGTCCAGGTACAACATCGAGGCCACGGCGTCGACCCGCAGGCCGTCGACGTGGAACTCCTCGATCCAGTACAGGGCGTTGGCCACCAGGAAGTTGCGGACCTCGTTGCGCCCGAAGTCGAACACGTAGGTGCCCCAGTCGGGCTGCTCGCCCCGGCGCGGGTCGGCGTGCTCGTAGAGCGGGCTGCCGTCGAACCGGGCCAGCGCCCACTCGTCGCGCGGGAAGTGCGCCGGCACCCAGTCCACGATCACGCCGATGCCCCGCTGGTGCAGGTGGTCCACGAAGTGCCGGAACTCGTCGGGGGAGCCGAACCGCGGCGTCGGCGCGTAGTACGAGGTGACCTGGTAGCCCCACGAGCCGGCGAACGGGTGCCCGGCCACCGGCAGCAGCTCGACGTGGGTGAAGCCGGTCTCGGTCACGTAGTCGGCCAGCTGCTCGGCCAGCTCCCGGTAGTTCAGGCCCTGCCGCCACGAGCCGATGTGCACCTCGTAGGCGCTGACCGGGCGCCTGGACCAGTCGCTGGCCTCCCGCTCGGCCAGCCAGGCCTCGTCGCTCCAGGTGTAGGAGGACTCGTAGACCACCGACGCGGTGGCCGGCGGCACCTCGGTGGCGAAGGCCATCGGATCGGCCTTCTCGTGCCACGCCCCGTCCTTGCCCAGCAGCCGGAACTTGTACCTGGTGCCCACCGGCACCTCCGGCAGGAACACCTCCCACACGCCCGAGCCGCCCAGCGACCGCATCGGCGTGGCGCGGCCGTCCCAGCCGTCGAAGTCGCCGCACACCCGCACGCCCTGCGCGGTCGGGGCCCACACCGCGAACGACGTGCCGTCCACCGGCCCGCCCGGGGTGTCGTAGCGGTGCGGGTGCGCGCCGAGCACCTCCCACAGCCGCTCGTGCCGGCCCTCGCCGATCAGGTGCAGGTCCAGCTCGCCGACGGTGGGCAGCCAGCGGTACGGGTCGTCGGCGACGACCACGTTGCCGTCGCCGTAGTCGACCTCGTAGCGGTAGTCGCCCGGCGGCTCCGGCACCAGCCCGGCGAACAGGCCGCCCTCGACCGGTTCCAGCTCGAACCGCTTGTCGCCGACGAGCACCGACACCGAGCGGGCGCCGATGCGCAGCGCCCGCACCACGGTGCCGCCGGGGTGCGGGTGCGCCCCCAGAATGGAGTGCGGATCGTGGTGCGCACCCCCGAGCAGCCGGTCCACCTCGTCCTTGGCCGGTGCGATGCTCGTCACGACTGTCAGTCCTCTCCGGCGGTGATCCTCGCGATGGACGCCAGCGGCACGGTCAGCCAGTCGGGCCGGTTCCCGTGCTCGTACGCCACCTCGTACACGGCTTTGTCCAGTTCCAGCGCCCGCAGCAGCGACCCCTGCGCGCGGGGGTCGTCGCCGACCTCCGCGTAGCCGTCGCAGAAGGCTTCCCGGTTGCGCGCGGTCCATTCCCGGGCGCGGACCTCCAGTTGACGGTCCGACGGGTTGCCGACCAGCAGCTGCTGGGCGGCGTAGTCGAAGGAGCGCAGCATGCCGGCCACGTCCCGCAGCGGCGAGCGCAGCGCGTTGCGCTCGGCCAGCGGGGCCGCCGGCTCGCCCTCGAAGTCGATCAGTTTCCAGCCGGTCGCGGTCCGCAGCACCTGGCCCAGGTGCAGGTCGCCGTGGATGAACTGCACGTCGACCAGGGACGGCCCGGTGCGGGCCTGCTCGAACACGGCCCGTAACGCCGACTCGTACGGGGCCAGCTCCGGCACCTCGGCCAGCACGGTGTCCAGCCGGCGGTGCATGGCCTGCACGGCCTCGTACAGCCGCTCCGGCCCCTCCTGCCCGCTGCCCAGGGCCTTGCGCAGGTCGGCGTGCACCTCGGCGACGGACTGTCCCAGCCGGAACGCCTCGCCGGCGAAGTCCCCGCCGACCTCGGCCGCGTGCAGGTCGGCCTCGGCCATCAGGTCCCGCACCGAGGCGGTGGCCATGGCCCAGCCCTCGGCCGCGCCCTGGAGGAACTCCTGGAGGATGCCCAGCACCACGAACTCGTCGGTGATCGCGCCCAGCGGCCGGGCGATGTGCTTGGAGCCGACCGCCTGCAACGCCCGGTGCAGCTGGAGGTCGGGGTTGGGGCCGGCCACCACGCGGCGGAACAGCTTCAGGATGTACTCGCTGCCGTAGATCACCGAGGTGTTGGACTGCTCGGCGCTGACCGGCTTGGCCCGCTGCTCGGGCACGATGACGGCGCCGGGCTCGGGCGCGAAGTGGATGCCGTCGGCCCAGGTGTCCTCGGCGATCAGCGTCAACAGGTGGCCCATCAGCTCGGTGTCGTGCACCGCCTCGTAGTAGACGTGGCCGTCCACCTCGCCGATCCTGGCGTGCGCGAGGTGCTCGGGCACCTCCCGGCGCCGCCCCACCAGCAGCTGGTACTCCCCGTCGGGGGTGCTCAGCACGGCGTGCACCAGCTTCGGGTCGCCGTCCAGCAGCGTCACGGCGTCCCGGGTGGACACCTCGGACAGGTCCCGGTTCTTGCCGCCGAACCACCGCTGCTGCGGCAGCCACTCCAGAAGTGCGTCGGCCAGTGGGGTCAGTTCGGTCATGGCGCCTCCCCGCCCTCGGTCTCCGGGACCAGTTGGAACCAGTAGAAGCCGTGCCCCGGCAGCGTCAGCAGGTACGGCAGGTCGCCGATGGGCGGGAACCGCACCCCGCCGGTCAGCTCCAGCGGCACCAGCCCACGGTATTCCGACAGGTCCAGCTCCACCGGCTGAGGGAACCGGGACAGGTTGTTCACGCACAGCAGCACGTCGTCGTTCCAGCGCCGCAGGTAGGACAGCATCGACGGGTTGGACGAGCCCAGCTCGATGAACTCGCCGAAGCCGAACGCCTTGTGCGCGGTGCGCACCTCCAGCATGCGGCGGGTCCAGTTCAGCAGCGAGGACGAGTTGTTGATCTGCGCCTCGACGTTGATGCCCTGGTAGCCGTAGGTGGCGTCGGCGATCACCGGCAGGTAGATCCGGTTGGGGTCGCAGCGGGAGAAGCCGGCGTTGCGGTCCGGCGTCCACTGCATCGGGGTGCGCACCGCGTCCCGGTCGCCCAGCCAGATGTTGTCGCCCATGCCGATCTCGTCGCCGTAGTACAGCACCGGCGAGCCCGGCAGCGACAGCAGCATCGCGGTGAACAGCTCCTGCTGGTTGCGGTCGTTCTCCAGCAGCGGGGCCAGCCGCCGGCGGATGCCGATGTTGGCCTTCATCCGCGGATCCTTGGCGTACTCCGCGTACATGTAGTCGCGTTCCTCGTCGGTGACCATCTCCAGCGTCAACTCGTCGTGGTTGCGCAGGAAGATGCCCCACTGGGCGCCCGACGGGATCTGCGGCGTCTGGGCCAGGATCTCCGAGATCGGGAACCGGGACTCGCGGCGCACGGCCATGAACAGCCGCGGCATCAGCGGAAAGTGGAAGGCCATGTGGCACTCGTCGCCGCCGACCGCCTGGTCGCCGAAGTACTCCACCACGTCGGCCGGCCACTGGTTGGCCTCGGCCAGCAGCACCCGCCCCGGGTACTCCACGTCCACCACCTTGCGGCAGCGGCGCAGGAACTCGTGCGTGCGCGGCAGGTTCTCGCAGTTGGTGCCCTCCTCCTCGAACAGGTAGGGCACGGCGTCCAGCCGGAAGCCGTCGATGCCCAGGTCCAGCCAGAACCTCAGGACATCGATCATCGCCTCCTGGACCTCGGGGTTCTCGTAGTTGAGGTCGGGCTGGTGGCTGAAGAAGCGGTGCCAGTAGAACTGGCCGCGCACCGGGTCGAAGGTCCAGTTGGACGACTCGGTGTCGACGAAGATGATGCGCGCGTCGGCGTAGCGGGAGTCGTCGTCGCTCCACACGTAGTAGTCGCCGTAGGGGCCCTGCGGGTCGGACCGGGACTCCTGGAACCAGGCGTGCGCGTCCGAGGTGTGGTTGAGCACCAGGTCGGTGATCACCCGGATGCCCCGGCGGTGGGCCTGGTCGAGCAGGTAGACGAAGTCGTCGACGGTGCCGAACTCGGGCAGCACCTGGCGGAAGTCGCTGATGTCGTACCCACCGTCGCGCAGCGGGGACGCGTAGAACGGGGGCAGCCACAGGCAGTCCACGCCCAGCCATTCCAGGTAGTCCAGCTTCTCGGCCAGACCGCGCAGGTCGCCGGTGCCGTCGCCGTTGGAGTCGGCGAAGGCCCGCACCAGCACCTCGTAGAAGACGGCGCTCTTGTACCACTCCGGCTCCTTGGGAGCCTGTCTGGCTGTGCCGAAGTCGTCGCTGCTCGGCTCAACGAGGTGGCCGTCCTCGGTGAATTCGTTCCCCAGGGTCTCAACAGTCCCGGGCTGGGGAGCGTCGGGCATCGTCGCCACCACCCCTCGTCCATGGTCGGCAAGCCCCGCCTCCAGGGACTACCCGGGGCGGAGTCGCGTTATTCGTGCTGGCTGGTTACTTGTGATGAATACTGATGACGTGCGCGACGGCGCGCCAGGGTTCGAGCCGGACGAAGTTGGCCTGACCCCAGTCCCAGGTGTCGCCCGTGACCTCGTCGTGAGCGGTGATCCGCTCGTGCCAGTCCACGCCCAGCTCGGGCAGATCCAACCAGAGCGTGCCCTGTTGGGCGTTGTTCGGGTCGAGGGTCACCACAACCACGACGGTGTCCCCGGTGGCCGGGTCCGTCTTGCTGTAGGCGATCAGGGCGTCGTTGTCGACGTGGTGGAAGTGCAGCGTGCGCAGCTGCTGCAACGCGGGGTGGGCCTTGCGGATCTCGTTCAGCTTGGTCAGCCACGGTTGCAGCGACCGGCCGTCCAGCAGCGCGGTCTGGTAGTCACGCGGCCGCAGCTGGTACTTCTCCGAGTCCAGGTACTCCTCCGAGCCCTGCCGCACCGGCTCGTGCTCGTAGAGCTCGTACCCCGAGTACACGCCCCAGGTCGGCGACATCGTCGCGGCCAGCGCGGCCCGGGTCGCGAACATCGCCGGCCCGCCGTGCTGCAACGACTCGTGCAGGATGTCCGGCGTGTTGACGAACAGGTTGGGCCGGCCCTCGTCGGCGTGCTCCAGCCAGTCGACCATGAAGTCGATCAGCTCCTGCTTGCCGGTGCGCCAGGTGAAGTAGGTGTAGGACTGGGTGAAGCCGAGCTTGGCCAGGCCGTACTGGCGGGCCGGGCGGGTGAACGCCTCGGCCAGGAACAGCACGTCCGGATAGCGCCGCTTGACCTCCCAGATCAGCCAGTGCCAGAAGTCCGGCGGCTTGGTGTGCGGGTTGTCCACCCGGAAGATCCGCACGCCCTGCTCGATCCAGTGCGTGATCACCCGGTCGATCTCGGCGTACAGGCTGCGCGGCTCGTTGTCGAAGTTGAGCGGGTAGATGTCCTGGTACTTCTTGGGCGGGTTCTCCGCGTAGGCGATCGTGCCGTCCGGCAGCGTGGTGAACCACTCCGGGTGCTCGGCCACCCACGGGTGGTCCGGCGCGCACTGCAACGCGAAGTCCAGCGCCACCTCCAGGCCCAGCTCGTCGGCCCGGTGCACGAAGCCCTTGAAGTCGGCCAGCGTGCCCAGCTCGGGGGCGATCGCGTCGTGCCCGCCGTCCTTGGAGCCGATGGCCCACGGCGAGCCGACGTCGTCGGGGCCGGCCTTGAGGGTGTTGTTGGGGCCCTTGCGGTTGATGTGGCCGATGGGGTGGATCGGCGGCAGGTAGACCACGTCGAAGCCCATCTCCGCGACCCGGTCCAGCTCGCGGGCGGCGGTGACGAACGTGCCGTGCACCGGCTTGCCGGTCTCGTCCCAGCCGCCGGTGGAGCGGGGGAAGAACTCGTACCAGGAGCCGTAGAGCGCCTTGGGCCGGTCGACCCAGAGCTTGTGCACCTTGCCCCGGGTGAGCAGTTCTCGCACCGGGAACTCGCGCATGATCGTGTCGACCTCGGGGGCCAGCGCCGGGCCGACCCGCTCCGGCAGCGGCCGTTCACCGTCGCGCAACCCGGCGGCCACACCGAGCAGGAATTCCTTGTCGTAACGGCGTTCCGGGCGCTTGCCCACCCGCTCGACCAGCCGCGCGCCCAGCTCAAGGTCGTTGGCCAGCTCGGCGGAACCCTGGCCCGCGGCCAGTTTCTTCTCCACCGCCGAGCGCCAGGTCGCCCACGGGTCGCTCCAGGCGTCGATGCGGAAGGTCCACGCGCCCTCGGCGTCGGGCACCACGGTCGCGGCGAAGCGGTCCAGGCCGATGCCGTGCTCGACCATCCGGGTCTGGCGGGCCACCTTGTCCTTGGGGCCCTTCCACGTCACCGTCGCGGCGACCGCGTCGTGGCCCTCGCGCCACACCGTCGCGCCGATCGGAACGTGTTCGCCCACAACGGCTTTGGCCGCATACCGGCCGCCGCTGACCACCGGGGTGATGTCGTCGATGCCCAAACGTCCACTCATCGCCCCACGCCCTTAGGTCGCCGCCACCCGCCCATAGTGTGCCTTGCTGGGCCCGGAACTAAACCACCGGGTGATCCTTTGTGGCTGTCTCGTCACCGCCATCCCCACCACCTGAACAACTCTTCACGTTCTTTACTGTCATGAAGGGCCCCATCCTGACGTTCAACGTTCAACGTCAGGATGGGGCCCTTCATGACATGAGAAGGTCTGCAAATATTTGCAGTCTTGGCTGGAAAGTTGCAATGGCGGCGGGGGGCGGTTATACAGTCGCCCGCTGTGAGAGCTCTCCGCCGGTTCACCGTCCGCGCCAGTCTGCCCGAGCCGCTCGCCGCCCTCGGCCGGCTGGCGACCAACCTGCGCTGGACGTGGCACCCGCCGACGCAGGAGCTGTTCGCCGCGGTCGACCCGCGGGCGTGGCAGCGCGCCGGCAACGACCCGCTGGCCCTGCTGCGCGACGTCCCGGCCGCGCACCTGGAACGACTGGCCGCCGACGAGGAGTTCCTGGCCCGGCTGCGGTCCACCGCCGACGACCTGGACCAGTACCTGACCGCCCCGCGCTGGTACCAGCGGCAGGGCGAGCAGACGGAGCTGCCGGCCACCATCGGCTACTTCTCCATGGAGTTCGGCGTCACCGAGGCCCTGCCCAACTACTCGGGCGGCCTGGGCGTGCTGGCCGGCGACCACCTCAAGGCCGCGTCCGACCTGGGCGTGCCGCTGCTCGGCGTGGGCCTGCTCTACCGCTCCGGCTACTTCCGGCAGTCGCTGTCGCTGGACGGCTGGCAGGAGGAGCACTACCCGGTGCTCGACCCCCGCGGCCTGCCGCTGGAGCTGGTCACCGACGCCGCCGGCACGCCGGTCCAGGTGCGCGTGAGCGTGCCCGGCGACCGCACCCTGCACGCCCGGATCTGGAAGGCCCAGGTCGGCCGGGTGCCGCTGCTGCTGCTCGACTCCAACGTCGACGAGAACGACGACGACCTGCGCGGCGTCACCGACCGGCTCTACGGCGGCGACCAGGACCACCGGATCCGGCAGGAGATCCTGGCCGGCATCGGCGGCGTGCGGGCCGTGCGGCTGTACTGCGAGCTGACCGGCACGCCCCAGCCCGAGGTGTTCCACACCAACGAGGGCCACGCCGGCTTCCTCGGCCTCGAGCGCATCCGCGAGCTGATCACCGGCCAGGGCCTGGAGTTCGACCAGGCGCTGGGGGCGATCAGGGCCGGCACCGTGTTCACCACCCACACCCCGGTCCCGGCCGGCATCGACCGCTTCCCGGTCGACCTGGTGCAGCACTACTTCGGCGGCGACCGGCTGCTGCCGGGCGTGCCGATCGAGCGGGTGCTGGCGCTGGGGGCCGAGGAGAACCCGGGCCTGTTCAACATGGCCCACATGGGCCTGCGGCTGGCCCAGCGGGCCAACGGCGTGTCCAAGCTGCACGGCGAGGTCAGCCGGGGCATGTTCGGCGGCCTGTGGCAGGGCTTCGACGCCGACGAGGTGCCGATCGGCTCGGTCACCAACGGCGTGCACGGCCACACCTGGGCCGCCCCGGAGATGACCCGGCTGGAGCCCGGGCAGCTGACCGACGCCGAGCTGTGGGAGTTGCGCTGCGGCCTGCGGGCCAAGCTGGTGGACGAGGTCCGCCGCCGGGTGCGCGCCTCCTGGCTGCAGCGCGGGGCCTCGGCCCTGGAGCTGGGCTGGACCGACTCGGTGTTCGACCCCGACGTGCTCACCGTCGGCTTCGCCCGCCGCGTGCCGACGTACAAGCGGCTGACCCTGATGCTGCGCGACCCCGAGCGGCTGCGGACCCTGCTGCTGCACCCGGAGCGTCCGATGCAGCTGGTGGTGGCCGGCAAGTCGCACCCGGCCGACGACGGCGGCAAGGCGCTGATCCAGCAGGTGGTCAAGTTCGCCGACGACGCCGGCGTGCGCCACCGCATCGTGTTCCTGCCCGACTACGACATGTCGATGGCCCGGTACCTGTACTGGGGCTGCGACGTCTGGCTGAACAACCCGATGCGGCCGCTGGAGGCCTGCGGCACCTCGGGCATGAAGGCCGCGCTCAACGGCGGCCTGAACCTGTCCATCCGGGACGGCTGGTGGGACGAGTTCTACGACGGCAAGAACGGCTGGGCCATCCCCACCGCCGACGGCGTGCCCGACCCCAACCGCCGTGACGACCTGGAGGCCGCCGCCCTCTACGAGCTGGTCCAGGCCCAGGTCGCGCCGCTGTTCTACGACCGCCAGGACGGCGTGCCGACCAACTGGATGTCGCTGGTCCGGCACACCCTGACCGAGATGGGCCCGCAGCTTCAGGCCGAGCGCATGGTCAAGGAGTACGTCGAGACCTACTACGCCCCCGCCGGCTCCTCCGCCACCGCGGTGCGGGCCGCGTCCTTCCAGGGGGCCAAGGAGCTGGCCGTCTACAAGGCCCGCATCCGCACCGCCTGGAACCGGGTGCAGGTGACCTACACCGACCTGTCGGTCAACGGCTCGCACGCCCCCGTGGTCGGCCAGCCGGTCACTGTGCGGGCCCGGGTCGACCTCAACGGACTGTCCCCGTCCGACGTCGAGGTCCAGGCCGTCCTCGGCCGTGTCGCCGATTCGGGTGAACTTTCCGAGCCGGTCACCGCGACCATGACGCCCGGCGCCGACGGCTCGTACCAGGCCGAGCTGGCCCTGCCCCACGTCGGCTCGGTCGGCTACACCGTCCGGGTGCTCCCGCACCACGAGCTCCTGGCCACCCCCGCCGAACTAGGCCGAGTGATCCTCGCCTAGCCCGCCCACCCCCCACTTCTCCGCCACATGTGGACCACAGTCGACTCCTGAAGTCGACTGTGGTCCACATGTGGCATTTGCGGGTGCAAAAGAGGGGGCGGGTTCCCTCGCTTCCCGGGGGCGAGGGAACCCGCCCGGCGCCGGGAGCGTCTCCGCTCCTGGCCGCGGCCCGCTCAGCCCCGTTTGATGCTCAGCGGGTACACGTTCTGGTCGGCCCGGTCGGCCGCCTGCTCCGCCGACAGCGCGGCCAGCACGGCCAGGCCCTGGTAGAGCGGCATGTGGTCGGTGGCCACGCAGGACTCCCCGCACACCCGGACCGTCACGTGCACGGCCTCGCCGGGCGCGACCGGCCGGGGGACCGGCGCCGAGGAGGCCATCTCGGCCGTCACGGGACGACCCGATCGGGTGTACACCCGGGTCCGCACGTGGAAGGCGACCAGGCCGACCAGCGCGCACGACGCCCACCACACCGGCAGTGCGGCCATCTGCTCCCACGGCACCGTCCGGGTGAACCCGGCGCCGACACCGGCCTGCATGGAGCCGTACATCGGCAGGAAGCGCACGAGGTCGTTGTCGGAGCCGGCGTTGACCACCGGCGACTCCAGCCCGACGTCGATCAGGCTGATCATGATGATGGCGAACATGCCCTCCAGCTCGCCGTGCAGCAGCGTGCCCAGCACGATGCCGATGCCGCCGTAGGTCAGCGCCGAGGTGAACATGCCCAGCCCGAACAGCCACAGCTGCTCGGGCCGCCAGTAGAAGCACACCATCGCGGTCGCGTACACGCCGACCAGCACCGAGCTGGCGAACAGCGCCGTCACCTTGGCCGCCAGCAGGTGCGGTCGGGGATAGCCGGCCGCGACCAGCCGTCGGTCGAACGGCCCCGAACGATGGGTCACGCTGAACATGAGGAACCCTACGATCAGGGTCGCCGCGTTCAGCCCGCCGGACACGAAGGTCAGGTGCTGGCCGTTGACGTGCAGCTGCTCCCCGGTGCCGCGGTAGCGGAAGGGCAGCGGGTTCTCCGGCATCATGAACCGGATCAGTGTGATCCAGACCGGGATGAACACCCCGACCATCACGATGGCCAGCCGGTTGCGGGCGTGCTCGATCAGCTCGAACCCGGTCGCCGTGCGGTAGAACCTCCGGCCGATGCTCATCCGGCGTGCGCCTCCACTGGCATGGGCGTGACAACCCCGTTGGCCAGCCGGTATCCGGTGTCCAGGCGGTCGATGTCGTGACTGAGGTGGGAGATCACCAGCAGCGACCGGCCGGCGTCGCGCAGCTGCCCGGCCAGCTCCCAGAAGTGCAGGTAGGTCTCCCAGTCGAAGCCCTGGTACGGCTCGTCCAGCAGCACCACCGACGGGTCGTGCATGAGCGCGATGACCAGGTTCAGCTTCTGCCGGGTGCCGCCGGACAGGGCCTTCACCCGGCTGGCCCGGTACTGGGTGAAGTTCAGCCGCTCCACCAGCTCGTGGGCGCGGTGCAGGTCGTCGAGCTGGTAGGCGCGCTGGAAGTAGCGCAGGTGCTGGGCGACGGTCAGCGAGTCGTTCAGCACGGTTCGTTGCGGACAGTAACCGAGCCTACCTCGGGGTATGACCCATCCGTGGTCGGGTTTGAGTTCACCGGCCAGAATTCGGAGCAGCGTCGTCTTGCCGGCGCCGTTTTCGCCGACGATTCCAGCCAGCTCGCCCCGCTCCAGGGTGAAGTCGACACGGTCGAGCACCTGGCGGCGGCCGAAGGCCTTGCGCACGTCGGCCACATACAGCGTGGAGTTCTGCGTCGCCACCGCCCCACTGTCCGTCCGCCACCGGCTTCCCGCAACTTGACCTGCGTGGACGGGGCCACTGTCGGGTGATCTTGTCGGCTTGCGGTTGTTGCGCAGTCAAGCTCGGCTCATGCTCGGTCGAACGGACAACGCATGGCCGTCCGAATTGGATTCGCATTATTCTCCCGGCCGGTCGTGCCAATTCCTGCGAGGGAGTGACCGGCGTGATGAAGCTCGCGCGTGAACCGATTGCCGTCATCGGTATGTCCTGTAGGTACCCGGGTGGGATCGATTCACCGGAGCGTTTCTGGAGCCTGCTCACGCAGGGCCGCGACGTCATCCGCGAGGGTCCCCAGGGTCGCTGGGACTTCGAGGCCTTCTACGATCCCGACGTCGACGTGCCGGGCCGGTGCACCTCGCGCTGGGCCGGCTACTTCGACGACATCACCGGCTTCGACGCCTCGTTCTTCGGCATCTCGCCGCGCGAGGCCACGACCATGGACCCGCAGCACCGGCTGATGATCGAGCTGGCCTGGGAGGCCCTGGAGCGGGCCGGGCTGCCGCCGCGGGAACTGGGCGGCACCCGCACCGGCGTGTTCGCCGGCATGTGCCACTCCGAGTACGTCGGGCGGCTGGCCGGCCGGTACGAGGACATCGACGCGTACATGATGACCGGCAACGGCCACTCCACCGCGGTCGGCCGGATCTCCTACCTGCTCGGCCTCAACGGCCCCAGCGTGGCGGTGGACACCGCCTGCTCCTCCTCGCTGGTCGCGCTGCACCTGGCCTGCCAGAGCCTGCTGGCCGACGAGTCCGACCTGGCGCTGGCCTCCGGCATCAACCTGATGATCAATCCGGAGACGCCGATCAGCTACTCGAAGTGGGGCATGCTGTCGCCGACCGGCCGCTGCCACCCGTTCGACGCCGGGGCCGACGGCTTCGTGCGCGGCGAGGGCGCGGGCATGGTCGTGCTCAAGCGGCTGGCCGACGCCGAGGCCGACGGCGACGAGGTGCTCGCGGTGATCCGGGCGACCGCCGTCAACCAGGACGGCCGCTCGCAGGGCCTGACCGCGCCATCGGCCGACGCGCAGCGGATGCTGTTCTTCGAGGCCGTGGCGAAGGCCGGGGTGGATCCCGGGCTGCTGGGCCTGATCGAGACCCACGGCGCCGGCACGCCGGTCGGCGACCCGATCGAGTTCGACTCCATGCGCACGGTCTACGGCGCGGGCCGGGACCGCTGCGCGCTGGGCGGCGTGAAGTCCAACCTCGGCCACACCGAGGCCGCCGCCGGCGTGTCGGGGCTGATCAAGACCGTGCTCAGCCTGCGGCACGGGGTCGTGCCGCCGACGCTGAACTTCACCGGCTGGAACCCGCAGATCCATCCCGAGGACACCCGGTTCTTCGTGCCGACCGAGGTCACGCCGTGGCCGGTGGCCGACGCGCCCCGGCTGGCCGCCGTGTCCTCCTTCGGCGTCGGCGGCACCAACTCGCACGTCATCGTCGAGCAGGCGCCCCCGCGAACATCCGAGCGAACACCCGACACGGGCCGCCCGACCATGATCCCGCTGTCCGCCACCTCGTTCGAGGTGTTGGGCACCGCGGCCAGCCGGCTGGCGGAATGGCTGCGTGACAACGCGAGTTCCGATGGGGACGTCGCACTCGCGGACGTGGCCCACACCCTTGCCGCCCGCCGCTCCCACAACCTCGCCCGGCTCGCCGTGACGGCCCGGTCCGTCGACGAGTTGGCCACCTGCCTGGAGGGCTTCGCCGACGGCGAGCCGCAGGCGCAGGTCACCTGCACCACTGCCAAGACAGCCGCCGCCAAGGGCAGCGTCTGGGTGTTCTCCGGCCAGGGCTCGCAGTGGAACGGCATGGGCCGCCGCCTGCTGGCCGAGGAGCCCGAGTTCGCCGCCGCCGTCGCCGAGATCGAGCCGCTGGTGTCGGCCGAGGCCGGTTTCTCGGTGACCGAGGTGATGTGCGCGCCGGAGATGTCGACCGAGATCGACAAGATCCAGCCGACCCTGTTCGCCATGCAGGTCGGCCTGGCCCGGATGTGGCGGGCCGCCGGCGTCGAGCCGGCCGCCGTGATCGGGCACTCGATGGGGGAGACCGCCGCCGCGGTGGTGGCCGGCGGGCTGTCGCTGGCCGACGGCGTGCTGGTGATCTGCCGCCGGTCCGCGCTGATGAAGCGGGCTTCCGGCCTGGGCACGATGGCGTCGGTCGACCTCGCGGCCGAAGACCTTGACCTGACGGGAACTTCGGTCACGGTGGCGGTTCAGTCCTCGCCACGGTCCACCGTGGTCTCCGGCGACACGGCCGAGGTGGAACGGCTGGTCTCGGTGTGGCAGGAGCAGGGCCAGATGGCGCGGCTGGTGGCCGTGGACATCGCCGCCCACTCCACCCACATGGACCCGCTGCTGGCCGAGATCCGCAGCGGGCTGGCCGGCCTGAAGCCGTTGCCGCCCACCGTTCCCGTGTACTCGACGGTGTTGGAGGACGCCCGCGCGTTCGTGGCCTTCGACGCCGACTACTGGGCCGCGAACCTGCGCAACCAGGTGCGGTTCGCCAACGCCGTGCAGGCCGCCGGCGAGGACGGCTACGGCGTGTTCGTCGAGGTGTCGCCGCATCCCGTGACGACCTACCCGATGAGCGAGACGCTGCCGGACGCCGTTGTGCTGCCGACCATCAAGCGTGACTGCGGCTGCGACTTCTTCGGTATCCAGCTCGGCGCCCTGTACTGCGCCGGCACCCCGATCGACTGGTCCCGCGCCTACGGGCAGGGCCGACTGGTGGACGTGCCGACGCTGACCTGGGACCGCAAGCGGCACTGGATCGACCTGCCGCTGCCGCACCCGGACCTCCAGGTCGCCGGCTCCTCCGACACCCACCCGCTGCTGGGCGTGCACGTCAAGCTGCCCGAGGGCGACGGTCGCCATGTGTGGCAGGCGGATCTGGGCACGGCCGTGCTGCCGTGGCTGGCCGATCACGCCGTGGACGACGCGATCGTGTTGCCGGGCGCGGGTTTCAGCGAGATGGTGCTGGCCGCCGGCTCCGAGTTCTTCGGCGTGCCGGCCGAGCTGGTCGACGTGTCGGGCCTTCGGTTCGACCGGCTGCTGCCGTTGGGCGAGCACGTCGAAGTGTCCACTGTGCTCACTTCGGCCGGGCCGGACCGGGCCTCGGTGGCCGTGCTGACCAGCACCGAGGACGGCCTGAACTGGGTCACCCACGCCAGCGGCGAGGTCCGGCGGATCGAGTCGCGGACGCCGATGGCCCCGACCGTGCTGGCGGAACTCGTGGCCGCGCACACGGCTGTCGAAGATCTGCCCGAGTTCTACGCCGGCCTGCGGGCCGATGGCTACTTCCACGGGCCCGCCTTCGCCGGCCTGACCGAGCTGCGCGTCGAGGACGTGGACGGCGGCACCGTGCTGGGCAAGGTCAAGGTGCCGGCCGCCGCGCGGGCCAGCGCCCGGGGTTTCCGCTTCCACCCCGTGCTTTTCGACACCTGCTTGCAGGCTTTGGGCGCTGCGCGGATCAAGGGCCGCCCGGCCGGCGCGCCCCGGCTGCTGCCGGCCGGCGTGGCGTCGCTGCGGGTGTTCGGCGATCCGGCTCGCGGCGTGTGGTGCGAGGGGCAGGCCGTCCTGGACGAGAGCGACGGCTCCTCGGCCTTGGGTTGGATCAGGCTGCTGGACGCCGACGGCGTGGTTCTCGTTGAGGCGCATGACATCCGGCTGGTGTCACCGGCTCGCGAGCTCGGGCCGCGCCGACTGGACCCGCTGTTCCACGAGATCACCTGGCAGTCCGCGCCGCTGCCGGAGACCACGGTGACCGGCCGCTGGCGGATCATCGGCGACGGCCCGCTGGCTTCGGAGCTGGCCGTGCTGTTGCCGTCCGAGGATGACGTCACCGGAGTTGTCGTGCTGCCGTCGAATGCCGACGGTGTGGACCAGGTTGTCGACCTGATCGACGTGATCCGCGAGACCGGCGAGGCGCGGCTGTGGATCGTCACTCAGGGCGGGCAGGCGGTGACCGCCGACGAGGACATCAACCTCGCGCAGGCGGCCCTGCGCGGCATCGGCCGCGTCGCCGGGTACGAGCACGCCGAGCAGCGGATCACCCTCGTCGACCTGGATCCCGCGGTCGCCGACCCGGCTTCCTTGCTGGCCAAGGAACTTCTCGCCGACGCGCCGGAGGACGAGGTCGCCTGGCGCGGCGGGGAACGCCTGGTGGCCCGGCTGGTCAAGGCCCCGCTGCACGACGGCACCTGGCAGTTCCGTCCACGTCAGACAGTCTATTATGGACAAGATGGTTTCGCGCTCGACCTGGCCCGGCCGGGAAACCTCGACACCATGGGCCTTGTCGTTCGGCCGCGACGCGCGCCGGGGGCCGGCGAGGTGGAGATCCAGGTGTTGGCCGGCGCGCTGAACTTCCGTGACGTGCTGCTGGCCATGGGCCTCTACCCGACGTCTGACGGTTCCCAGCCGCCGCTCGGCGGCGACTGCGCCGGCGTGGTCAGCCGCGTCGGGCCAGGTGTCGCCGGTTTGCGGGTCGGCGACCGGGTTTTCACGCTGGCCAACGGTTCCTTCGCCACCTACGTCACGACTCCGGCCGACCTGGTCGCGGTGATTCCCGAGGGCATGACCGCCGCCGAGGCCGCCGTGGTGCCGGCCGTGTACCTGACGGCCTGGTACTCGCTGGTGCACCTGGCCCGGCTCAACCCCGGCGAGCGGGTGCTGATCCACTCCGCCACCGGCGGCCTCGGCCTGGCGGCCATCGCCATCGCCCGCAGCCGTGGCGCGGAGATCCTGGCCACCGCCGGCAGCGACGACAAGCGGCAGTACCTCAGGGACCTCGGCATCGAGCACGTCATGGACTCGCGGTCGCTGGACTTCGTGCCGCAGACCATGGCCGCCACCGACGGCCTTGGCGTCGACGTCGTGCTCAACTCCCTGGCCGGCCCGGCTTTGCGCGCCGGCCTGGACGTGCTGTCCGTGGGCGGGCGGTTCATCGAGCTCGGCAAACGGGACATCTACGCCGACACCAAGCTCGGCATGTCCCCGTTCAAGCGCAACATCACCGTCAGCAGCGTCGACCTCGACCTCGTGCTGCGGACCATGCCCGACCTGGCCCGCACACTGCTGGGCGAGGTCGCCGAGGAGCTCACCGCCGGACGGCTGGATGCCCTGCCGCGCATGGAGTTTCCGCTCGACCAGGCGGCCGACGCGTTCCGGCTGATGGCCGCGGCCAAGCATGTCGGCAAGCTCGTGCTGACCGTGCCGGAGTCCGGTTCGGCGGTGGCGGTGGTGCCCGAAGGCACCGTGCCCATCGCCCATTCCGACGGCGCTTACGTGATCACCGGCGGTCTCGGCGGGCTGGGCCTGGAGATGGCCAAGTGGCTCGGCGGGCTCGGGGCCGGCCGGCTGGTGCTGAACGGGCGGTCCGCTCCTTCCGTGCACACCGAGGAGGTCATCGCCGAACTCCGCGCCGCCGGCACCCAGGTCGAAGTCGTGTGCGGCGACGTTGCCGCCGAGGGGGTTTCCGCGCGGTTGGTCGCGGCCTGCGGTCCGTTCCGGCTGCGGGGCATCCTGCACGCCGCCGCCGTGCTCGACGACGGCATGGTGGCCAACCTCGACCGCTCCCGGGTCGAGAAGGTCTGGCGGCCCAAGGTCGACGGCGCTTGGCGCCTGCACGAGGCCTCCGTCGGTCACGAGCTGGACTGGTTCGTGCTGTTCTCCTCCGGGGCCTCCATGTTCGGCAACCCCGGGCAGGCCAACTACGCCGCCGCCAACGCCTGGCTCGACGCGTTCGCCCAGTGGCGGCACCACCGCGGGCTGCCCGCGCTGGCGGTCAACTGGGGCGCGTGGGGCGAGGCCGGCCGGGCCACCGGCTTCAAGGACCGTGGATTCAGCACTTTGTCGACAAAGGACGGTGTCGACGCGCTGACCACCCTGCTCGACCACGAACGCGTGCGCACCGGCGTCTTCGCCTTCGAGGCCGACCAGTGGTTCGGAATGCTGCCCTCGGCCATGGAGTCGTCCTTCTTCGCCGCCATGCCCCGCTCGGCCCAGGGCGACACCCCCGCCTCCGGCGGCAAGGTCCGCGCCGAGCTGGCCGCCCTGCCCGAGGACGAGCGCCGCCGCTTCATGATCGACTACCTGGCCGAGCAGATCCGAGTCATCCTCGGCCTCAGCTCCGCCTCCGTCGACTCCGACGTGCCCCTGACCAACCTCGGCTTCGACTCCCTCACGGCGTTGCAGCTGCGCAACCAGCTGGAGGCCGACCTGGCCCTGAAGATCCCGGCCACCGCCGTCTGGACCCACCCCACCCCCGCCGCCCTCGGCGACCACCTCCTGAGCCAGCTCGCCCTCTGACCCCTTTACCGTTCGGAAGGGGGCCTTCCTCCACTCCGAGTGGAGGAAGGCCCCCTTCCGAACTTCTAGGTCTTGACTGGTCAGGCGGAGAGGGTGTATTGCTCGCTGCCGAAGGTGCGCATGAGGTAGTCGCGATCCACCGGCGGGGTGAAGTCGCCGGTCAGGCCAAGGCGGCGCAGGCCCAGGTCGTCGAAGCGGCGGCGGTAGCTCATGAACGGCATGAAGGTGCCCATGGTGTTGTAGACCAGGGTCTCCCACGGCGCCGGCTGCTGCGGGGCGCTGGGCACGAACCGCCAGGTGATGGGCAGGACGTCCTCGAACAGCTCCTCGAACACGTCGGCGATCATCGAAACCCGGACGTCCCGGGGATGCACGATGTGATAGGTGTCCACTCGGGACGTCGGCGGGTGGGCAGCGACCTCGATCATCAGCCGCGCGGCCTCCTCCACCGGCAGCATGTTGATCAGCGCCTGCGGGTCGCCGGGGATGCGCACGACCAGCCGCTCCCGGCTCTCGCCGGTCATGGCCAGGGTGTTGACCAGCTTGCGGGTCAGCTGCATGCCGGTCAGCAGCGGGTGGGTCGGCAGGTGCGGGTGCGGCCGCTGGTCGGTGACCAGCACCGAGGGCCGGTGCACGACCGCGGGCCGGCCGGTGCGGGCCGACCACTCCCGGACCGCCACCTCGGCCAGGTACTTCGACTCCTCGTAGCGGGTGGTGAAGCCGTACGAGTCGTCCAGGTCGTTCTCGTGGATCCGGCCCACCGGCCGCCGGCCGGCCACCCCGATGCTGCTCACGTGGTGCAGCATCGGCCGGCGGGCCCCGGCCTCGGCCAGCTCGATGATCCGGCGCGTGCCGACCGTGTTGGTCAGGTGCAGGCGCTGCGGGTCGGAGTTGAGGTCGATGGACGCCGCGCAGTGCCAGATCTCGTCCAGCTCGTCGGCCAGCGCCCGGTACCGCTGCTGGGTCAGGCCCAGCATGGGCCGCTCCAGCTCCACCACCACCGTGCGCAGGCGGGCCGCGATCGCCGTGACCGTGTCCTCCGGGCGGCCGCTGGCGCGCAGGTAGCGCACGATTCGCTCGCGCGCCGGAATGCCGCCGGGACGACTCAGCAGGATGACCGAGTCGTGCCGTTCCGCGAGGATCTCCAGCAACCGGGTGCCCAGCAGCCCGGTCGCGCCGGTAATGGCGATCGGCATGGTCGAGCGCTCCTTACTCACGAGGCCCCCTCAGCGGAATATAGTCCGCACACGGCCAGCCACTCGTGATCTCGCTCGTATTGGTGAATCAGCGCCGCTCAGCCGGCCCTACCGGGCGAAACGTGCTTACTGTGTTCACAGGGCCCGGTGCTGACGCATCACCCGGATACGGTCGGATCCGGCTGCACGGTTTTCGTGTTCAACCAGCCGCGGGTGGAATTGGCGTGTGCGAATTCCCCTCGTGTTCTCCTGGTTGGAGGAAAGCAGGAGAGGACGTCATTCATGCTCAGGAAACTGCTGGTGGTCGTGCCGGCATTGGCGTTGGTCGCCGTCACGGCGGGCGCCGCCGCCGCGGCCCCCGTGTCCCGCTCACCCGCGCCGGCCCCACGGGCCGCGTGCACCGCCGACACCCCCGAGGTCAAGGCGATCGTGGCGTCCATGAACTCGTTCATGACGGCGCTGACCGCCACGCCACCGGACACCGCCAAGATGCAGGGCATAGCCGGCGACATGATCAATGAGCTGGTCGCCCTGCAGAAGGCCGGCTGCCTCGAGCTGCCGGCGCCGGCCCGCATCCAGGATCCGCAGGCCTGCCTCAACGATCTGCAAGGCATGGGCGCCGCGCTGTTCGGCCTGCTCGCCGCGGTCCTCAAGACCCCGCCGGACCCGGCCGGCATCACCACCGCGACGACCGCGATCGGCGCGGCCATCACCAAGTTCAACACCGACAACTGCCTGCCGATCAAGCTGCCGGTGCCCGGCGGCGGCGGTCTGCCGGCCCCGCCCGGAGGCGTCCCCGCCCCGCCCGGAGGCCTGCCCGCTCCGCCCACCATCCCCGGCACCTGAGCGGCGCGGTTCCGGTAGTTCCATCACGTGAGTGGCTCACTTCGCTCCTGAAGCGAAGTGAGCCACTCACGTGCGTTCGGGGGTCACGAGACGTCGAGGCGGGCGCGGATGCGGGCGACTCGGGGCCACCAGGGGGCGATGCGCTCGGCCTCGACCAGGGTCAGTCGGGCGGTGGCGTTGTCGCCGGCGGCCATGTGGGCGCGGGCCAGCGTGGCCAGGTCGTCGGCCCGGCCCAGGGCGTCGTTGCCCAGCTCGATGGCGGTGTTGGCCAGCGCGATCGCCTTGGACACGTTGCCGCGTAACACTTCCACCAGCGCCTTGGCCCCGTTCAGCTTGTGCGAGGGGTAGGCCAGCTGCTCGGCGTCGGTGATGGCCCGCTCGGCCCAGCCCAGGCCCAGCTCCGGCTCCAGCTGCTCGGCCTCCACGGCCGCGGCGGCCAGGCCGGCCAGCCCGGCGGAGATCAGCGCGAAGTCCCGCTGGGGCAGCCCCGGCTCGGTCAGCATGCCCAGCACCAGCTGCAACGCCTCGGCGTAGCGGCCGTGCGCCTCCAGCACGATCACCCGGGCCATGGTCGAGGACTGGCCGTCCGGCTGGATCTCGGCCAGCGCGTCACAGGCCGCCTGCGCCGCCGGCAGGTCGCCGGCGTGCACCGCACTCGTCACCGCCGCCACCAGTGGGGCGGCGTCGATCTCGGCCGCCTCCCGGGGCTCCAGCCGCAGGTAGTGCAGCAGGACCCAGCCGGTCGAGGTCACGGCGGTGTCCCGGCGCGGCAGCAGCACGTAGACCACGGCCGCCGCGCAGCCGACCGCGGCGCCCAGCCAGAACGACCCCTGCTCGACGAGGATCAGCGTGGCCGTCACCGCCAGGCCGAAGATCGTCGACACCAGGTAGGCGCCCCACACCCGCAGCCGCACCGGGGCCCGGCCCGGGCCGATGGTCACCGACAGCATGATCGGCACCGCCCGTAGCGTGATCGTCCGACCGGGGGTCGACCACTCGTGCAGTCGAGGCCCCACCCCGATCACAACGCGAGGCATCCTCGGCCGCAGGACCAGCCCGCCGGCCAGCACCCCCAGCTGCATCGCCGCCAGCCCGATCAACGCCCCGGCCAACAGGCCCGGCAGCGCCACCAGGATCGCGGCCGGGGCGCGCTCCAGCGCGGCGACGACGATCAGCGCGGTGATGGCCAGCACCGTCCAGGGGCGTACACGGGGCACGAAACCTACAGACGCTACCCCCTGACGGGCGGTTCCGGCCGACCGGTCGAACAAGCCTAAAGTTCACCCCATGGCCGTGACCCGTCCCAACCCCGCCCTGTGGCTCTGGTACTCGCTCGGGGGACGCCTGCCACGGTCCTATCGCGAATGGGTGCTCAGGGACGTGGTCAGCAAGACCTGGCTGGTCCGCCACCTGCTGCGCACGTTCCTGCGACTGCTGATCCCGCTGGCGATCCTGTACGTGGTGCTCTCGCAGTTCGGCGGGCCGCTCTACATCATCATGATGGCCCTGGCGCTGGGCATGATCGTCGGGCTGTACTACTCGCTCAGCTACGCGTCCGAGGCCAACGACGCCAAGCTGCGCAAGTACGGCTACCCGCCGGCCTACGGCAGCACGATCCGGGACAACCGCTTCTCCGAGGAGGACCGTCCCGAGTAGGGGCTACGGCACCGCCGGCCGGCCGCCGGCCACCACCGGGAGCCCCGCCGCCGCCCACGCCCGGAAGCCGCCGACCAGGTCGGTCGCCGTGGTCAGCCCCAGCCGCTTCAGGTCCCGCGCGGCGAGGCTGGAGGCGTAGCCCTCGTTGCAGAGCACGATCACCTTGGTGTCGGGGGCGACCTGCGGCAGCCGGTGGTCGCTGCTCGGGTCCAGCCGCCACTCCAGGTGGATCCGCTCCACCGGCACCGAGCCCGGGATCTCGCCCTCGGCCGCCCGGTCGGCGATGGGACGGATGTCGACCAGCAAGGCGCCTTCACGGCGCAGCTCGTCGGCCTCGGCCGGGCTCACGCGCGCCAGCTCGGCGCGGGCCTGGGCGAGGAAGTCGTCAACGGTCACTTCACGTCCTCCAGGCTGGTGTACTCGCGGGTCGGCAGCAGCGGCGGCGAGTAGGCGTGCACGCTCGCGGCCGGCGCCACTCCCAAGTTACGCACCTGGTGGGCCCGGCCGCCGCTGAAGCCGACAGCGGCGCCCAGTTCGCGCTGCATGGTCCGGATCGGGCCGCCCGGGTAACGGTAGTCCTCGGTCAGCAGCCCCTTGAGCACCGTGAACGAGCCGGACGCGCCGCCGTGGTCGTGCGGCTCGGTGCCCTGGCCCGGCAGCCACGACAGCAGCCACACCTCCACCCCGCCGGTCAGCGCCAACCGTGCCCACCAGCGCTGCGGCTCCTCGAACCGCAGCACGCCCAGCAGCGGCGTGGTCAGCTCGGTGGCGATCGTGCTGGTCAGGTCCCGCAGCTGTGACGGCGTCCACAAGGGACGGTCGGGCTGGATCAGGTCCCGCAGCAGCGGCAGGTCGAGGGCCGGGTGGACGTCGAGGTCGATGGCGAGGGTCACGGCAGACTCCTGGGGTCGCGGCGCTGGGACGGGCGTGTGCCTACGCGACGGGCCGGCGGCTCGCTTGTGACTTGGGCGATCAGCGGCTTCGTCGCGTCCGGGTACAGCCGCAGGACGCCACGCGAACGAGGTCGACCACCAGGTCTGACCAGGTCGTTCGCTGCCGAATCATGTCTCCATGTTTACATGTCCGGCGAATGCTCCGCACTCGCTTCCACCTGTTGAAATTCTGTCGATCACCGACGCATCCCACCCCCGGGGGGTCAGCCGCGGGTGTGCCAGCCGCGGTGGCGTTCGGCCAGCTTCTGGGCGTGCGCGGCGACCGTCTCGTCGCCGTAGTGCTCGGCCGTGACCAGCAGCACGTCGCAGGTCCGCGGATGATCCGATCGCCACACCAGGTTCAGGAACTCGATCGTCTGGGCCGTGTCGCCGTGCTCGGCCACCGCGTCCAGCATCCGCGACACCCCGCCGGCGTCCAGCAATCCCGACAGCTCAACGACATTCGCGTCCGCGACCCGCACCGCCGGCACGTCGCCCTCGTCCAACGCCTTGTGCCGCAACAACCACAGCAGCGCCGGCCCGTCGTGCGGGCCGCCCAGCAGCAGCCGCACCGGCGGCACCGTCAGCCGATCGCCGAACACGTCGCCGCAGGCGCGGATGGCCACCATCACCTCGGCCGTCGGCCGGTCCGGGGTGGCCAGCCGGCTGATCAGCACCCGCGGGTTGCGCTGGTCCGGCTCGGCCTGGCTCCACTCCCGGACGTCGTCGGCCCACTCGTCGCCGGCCGCCGGGATGGCGTCGATCAGCTCGTCCACCGTGGCCCACAGCGGGTCCGGCAGCACACGCACCAGCAGTCCGTTGCGCTCGGCCAGCTCCACCACGATCGGCGCGCCGCAAGCTGTCAGCCGCGCCTGCGTGCCCAGCGCGAACATCAGGCCGCTGTCCATCAGGAAGTCCACGACCTCGCTCGACACCGGCAGCTCAGCCAGATCCAGCGACCGGCGTGCCACCGCGGCCTTCACCAGCTCCGTGCTCAGCTGCGCCAGGCTGCGGCCGGGCAGCTTCGGGTGCGCCTCGAACGCCTTGCGGATCAGGTTCAGCGAATGCTTCTCGACCTTGCGCCACGCCGCCACCCGCACCAGACGACCCTTCAGCCGCCGCACCGCCCCGGCCGCCAGCGCCCACGCCATCACGCGCGGCAGCTCCGTGACGTCCACGCCGAGCACCACCGCGATCTCCGCCGGCAGCTCACGCTTGTCCACCAGCTCGATGCCGTCCTCGCCGCACGCCTGCCGCAGCTGCGCGAACCACACGAACACCGGCGCGCGCTCCGCCGCGAACCACTGCTCCCGCTCGTTCGGCAGCCGCAGCGGGCCCACCGTGCGCCGCTCGATCCCCACCAGCGCCTTGGCCACCTCGTCGGCCGGCATCGTGCGCACGCGGGACACCAGCTCCGCGAACGTCAGCTCCTCGTCGCCGCGCACGTGCTGGAACAGAGCCTTGGCCCGCACGTCGTAGGACGACCGGTGCTCCGCCGCCTCCCACACCGCGTCGCAGCGCTCGACCACGTCGTCCGGGTGATCGCTGTCCGGGGACAACATGCCGTGGCTGCCGAGGAACTCCACCAGCAGCCGCAGCGTCAGCGCCCCGCTCCCGCACACCGTCTCCGGCAGGTTCAGCCGGTCCGGCAGGTACTCCAGCAGGAACCGGTCGACGTCGCGGACCGTCCAGCGGAAGGCGCCGTCCCGCGGGCCGAGGCTGCTCCAGTCCAGCGCCATGATGGCGTCCTCGACGTGCTCCACCGGCTCTCGGCGGCGCTCGGCCCACTCCACGAACCGCGAGACCAGGTGGTCGCGAAGCTCGGGGTCGGTGCCCCACGGCTGCTGCATGGCGTCATCGTGTCAGAGGGCGCCAGCATCGTGCGCTGGCTGTGCGCGATTGGTCGCTCCCCGTGAAGGGTGGTTTTTTTCGTCGGAGTTCGGGCCGCCGGAACGATAGGTGGGCATGAACCAACCGTCCGGGGTGCGGCCGGACCCGGGGCTCACCCTGCTCGACCTGTACGAACAGGCGCTGCCCCAGGTCTACGGCTACCTGCTGGCCCGGTGCCGGCAGCGGGCCGTGGCCGAGGACCTGACCGCCGAGGTGTTCCTCGCGGCCATGGACTCCTGCCGTCGCGGCAAGGTAACCGAGGTCAGCACTAGTTGGCTGATCGGAGTCGCCCGGCACAAGCTCGTCGACCACTGGCGGCGGGCCGAACGCGAGCGGCGGGGCCTGCGGGTGCTCGGCGGGCTCGTCCGGGAGGCCGAGGACCCGTGGGATGAGCGGCTCGACGCCCTGCTCGCCCGGGACGTGCTGGCCGCACTGTCCGCTCAGCACCGCTGCGTGCTCACCCTGCGCTACCTCGACGGCCTGCCCGTGCCCGAGGTCGCCAGCTGCCTCGGGCGGACCGTGCAGGCCACCGAGGCGCTGCTCGTCCGTGCCCGCGGAGCTTTCCGGGCCCACTACCGGGAGGGCGACCGATGACCGATCCGTTCGAGGACCTGCTCTCGCCCGTCGTGCCCGTCGACCCGGACCCGCGGTTCGCCGCCCGGCTTCGTGCCCAGCTCGAGGCCGCCTTCGTCCGTCCCATGTCTGGAGGTTCCATGCCCGCCACCGCCGTGCAGGGCGATGTCGTCTACGCGTCCGTGTGGTCGCCCGACGCCGCCCGTGCCGCCGCCTTCTACCGCTCAGTGCTCGACTGGCGGATCTCCGCCGACGGCCGCCGGGTCGAGGGCCTCAGCCAGCACCTCGGGCTGTGGTCGTCCGACACCCATCGGACCACCTTTCTCAGCCACGCCGTCTCCGACATGGACGCAGCCGTCTCCCGCGTCCGCTCCGCCGGCGGCACCGCCGGCGATCCCGTCGAGGAGCCCTACGGCCTCAGTGCGATGTGCGTCGACAACCAGGGGCTGCCCTTCGCCCTGCACCACTCCACCCCCGCCGCCCCGTCCGCCGTCTTCGCCCCCGGCGAGATCGTCTACTTCACCATGAACGTCCGGGACTCCCGCACCGCCCGGGACTTCTACGGCTCCGTCTTCGGTTGGAGCTTCACCCGCGGTTCCGTCCCCGACGGCTGGCAGGTCCAGGGCACCGGCACCATGTTCGGCCTCCACGGCGGCCACGCCGAGGCCGCCGTCCTGCCCATGTACTCCGTCCCCGACGTCGCCGCCGCCGTCTCCCGCGTCCGCTCCGCCGGCGGCGCCGCCACCGACCCCGTGCAGATGCCCTACGGCATCACCTCCGACTGCGTCGACGACCAGGGCGTGCGCTTCTACCTGGGCCAACTCTGACCCATCCACAGCCTGTGGGCAGCTCCCGCAGTTGTCCACAGGCCGTGGCCGTCCAAGGTCAACTTCGGGGCACCGCCGGTATAGTGGAACCGGGGTCTGCCCCCGGGAGGGTGGGGTTTCGGCAAAGCCGTGGGGCTGGCGGTGGAGCGGGCACGACACCTCGTTGATCATGTGGTTGTCGAAGCCCGTGATCGCCAAAGACCACGCCGGACAAGATCTCCCCAGGATGGCGCCGACTCAGAAATGCCCACAGTTCCGGATCCTTGGCCGGGGCGAGCGACAACCGGATCTCCTCGCGGTCCAGGTCTATGGCGACGATTCCGACGGTGACACGGTCGCCGACCGCCACCGCGGGCGACGGGGGCCAGCTCTGCTCCAACGGCCCGACCACCCCGAGGGGGCGGGAAGGGAAGCCGTCGAGGGTCACTGGCCACTGTCGGTGCGGGGCAACCGATGTGACCTTTCCCGAACAGACATCACCGACCTGAAGCGAAGCCAGAAACCTCCGTGCATCCGCGCTGTCCGACACGCCGCCCAGGCTCCCACGACAAGTGTCATGCCGTTCAGGATTTCACCGTGAGCAGCGCCGGATTCTTCCCGTCGCCTCGTCTGTGGTGTGCCGCCTGTCCCGGCCCTGCTGGGGCGGGCGGAATCGTGACGTCGGGTGAGATCCGTGGGGAGTGGCCGGTGAACGGGAACTGGGCAGGGGTGCGGGAGCGGGTCGAGGCCCTGGCCGGCCGGGGCGGCCCGGAGAAGGTGTTCGGGGCGGACGGCCACGGCTTTGTGCTGGCCGCGCCGCTGACCCGGCAGCAGTTGCTCGACTGGGAACGGCGAGTCGGGGCGACGCTGCCGGCCGAGTATCGGGATTCCTGACCGAGGCGGCGTACGAGCAAGCCCGGCAGCGGCACGCCGAACTGTTCAAGGCGGCCGAACAGCGGTACGAGACCGACACGCACGGGACGATCGCGTCGGCGCATCACGGTTGTGGCTACTACGACCTGCTCGTGGTCAACGGCCCGAACGCCGGCCACGTCTGGACGGACGACCGGGCCTCGGACGGGCCGATCTACCCGCTGACGGACGACGGGGGACGGATCACGTCCGATCGCTGGCACCGGAAACGGCTCACCGAGGCCGAGGCGCTGTGCGCCGAACCCACGTGAGTGGCTCGCTTGGTGCCGAAAGCAAGTGAGCCACTCACGTGGCAAGGCGGCCTACCCGCCGGAGCGGGGGACGCGGAGCAGGAGGGTGGTGCGGCCCGGGAGTTGGATCGAGGCGCCGGAGGCCAGCGGCGTCTGGTCGACGGGGGTGCCGTCGGGGGTGCCGCTGTCCAGCATGGGCTCGAACTGGGGGCCGAACTCGGCCGGGGGGAGGGTGAAGGAGCACGGGTCGCCGCCGGCGTGCAGGACGATGAGCCAGGAGTGGTCGGAGACGAGCTCGCCGGATTTGGTGCGGGACAGGCAGTTGGCGCCGTCGATCCAGACGCCGAGGGTGCGGCGGTCGTCGTCGAACCAGTCGGTCTCGGCCATCTCGGCGCCGTCGGGGCGCAGCCAGACGAGGTCGGGCTCGCCGCTGGGGGTGATGCGGCCGTCGAAGAACTGGGGCTGCCGCAGGGCGGGGGAGGCGGCGCGGATGGCGACGAGGCGTTCGGTGAACTCGAGCAGGGAGGACGCGGCGTCGTCGAAGGACCAGTCCACCCAGGACATCTCGTTGTCCTGGTTGTACGCGTTGTTGTTGCCGTCCTGGGTCCGCCACATCTCGTCGCCGGCGGTGATCATGGGCGTGCCCATGGACAGCAGCAGGCTGGACATGAGGTTGCGGGCCTGCCGGGCCCGCAGCTCCAGCACGGCGGGATCGGAGGTCTCGCCCTCGGCCCCGCAGTTCCACGAGCGGTTGTCGTTGGTGCCGTCGCGGTTGTCCTCGCCGTTGGCCTCGTTGTGCTTGTCGTTGTACGACACCATGTCGCGCAGGGTGAAGCCGTCGTGCGCGGTGATGAAGTTGATCGACGCCCACGGCCGGCGGCCGTCGTCGGAGTAGAGGTCGCTGGAGCCGGTCAGGCGGTAGGCCAGGTCCCGCACGCCCACGGCGCCGCGCCAGAAGTCACGGACGGTGTCGCGGTAGCGGCCGTTCCACTCGGCCCACTGCACGCCGAACGCCCCGACCCGGTAGCCGTCGCCGGTGGCGTCCCACGGCTCGGCGATGAGCTTGCAGCTGGCCAGCAGGGGATCGCACGCGATGGCGGTGAGCAGCGCGGCGTTGGGATCGAACGGACCGGCCCCTGGCCGTCCCAGCACGGAGGCGAGGTCGAAGCGGAAGCCGTCCACGCCCAGCTCCCCGGCCCAGTAGCGCAGCGAGTCGGTGACCAGCCGCACGACGGTCGGCGAGCCGGCGTCCAGGGTGTTGCCGCAGCCGGTGATGTCCAGCCCCCGCCCGTTGTCCCCGTGCGCGTAGTACGCCGGGGCGTCCAGCCCGCGGAAGCTCAGCGTCGGCCCCTCGAAACCGGACTCGCAGGTGTGGTTGAACACCACGTCGACGATGACCTCGATGCCGGCGGCGTGCAGCGACGCCACCATGGTGCGGAACTCCTCGACCTCCCGCCCGGGCTCGCTGGCATATCCGGCATAAGGGGCGAAGAACCCGAGCGGCGAGTAGCCCCAGTAGTTGTGGCGGCCGGCGGTCATCAGCGACGGCTCGTCCACAAATGTGTGCACGGGCATCAGCTCGACGGCGGTGACGCCCAGTCGCACCAGATGCTCGACCACGGACGGATGGGCCAGCCCCAGGTAGGTGCCCCGCAGGTGCTCGGGCACGTCGGGATGCCGCTTGGTGTAGCCGCGCACGTGCAGCTCGTAGAACACCGACTCCTCGAACGGCACCTCGGGCTTGACGCCGGTGGCCGGCCCGCCCATCGAGGTGACGACCGACAGCGGCACGCTGCCCAGCGAGTCGACGGTGGAGGCCGGCCCGGTCATGGCGTTGTCGACGTAGCCGAGCGCCGCCTCCAGGTTGGTCAGGGCGCCGGTGATGCGTTTCGCATAGGGGTCGACCAGCAGCTTGGCCGGATTGTGGCGAAGGCCACGTGCCGGGTCGTACGGGCCGTGCACGCGGTAGCCGTACTGCTGCCCGGGCAGCACCCCGTGCACGACGCCGTGCCACACGCCGAAGGTGCGTTCGGTGAGCTCAACGCGCTTTTCCTGGCCGTTGTCGAGTAAGCAGACCTCCACCGCCTCGGCCGTGGAGGAGGCGACGGCGAAGCGCACCCCACCGGCCTCGGGGTGCGACCCGAGGGGGAAGGGGCGTCCGGCCAGCATCATCGGGTCCGGCGCAGGGTTGGCAACCACATCGCGATCTTCCCCGACCGGGTGCCCCGGTGCCAGGCCACGACGGGTGGGTTGTGAACAATGGACCGGTGACCGAGCCGATCAGTGCGGATGTCGATCTCGTCGTGGCGATGGAGAAGGTCAGCGTGCGGCGCGGCAGGACCACCCTGGTGCGCGGCATCGACTGGCGGGTCGAGCTGGACGAGCGGTGGGTGGTGCTCGGCCCGAACGGGGCCGGCAAGACCACCCTGCTGCGGCTGGCCGGCGCCGAGATGCACCCGACCACGGGCACGGTGCACGTGCTCGGCGAGAAGCTGGGGCGCACCGACGTGTTCGAGCTGCGCACCCGCATCGGCGTCTGCTCGGCCGCGCTGGCGGGCCGGGTGCCGCCGGAGGAGAAGGTGGTCGACGTCGTGGTCAGCGCCGGTTACGGCGTGATCGGCCGCTGGCGTGAGCAGTACGACACCATGGACACCGGCCGGGCCGAGGAGCTGCTGGCCGCGCTGGGCATCAAGCACCTGGCCGACCGCATGTTCGGCACGCTGTCCGAGGGCGAGCGTAAGCGCACCCTGATCTCCCGGGCCCTGATGACCGACCCCGAGATGCTGCTGCTGGACGAGCCGGCGGCCGGCCTGGACCTGGGCGGCCGCGAGGACCTGGTGGCCCGGCTGTCCGAGTTCGCGATGGACCCGGACGCGCCGGCGATGGTGCTGGTCACCCACCACGTGGAGGAGATCCCGCCGGGATTCACCCACGCGCTGCTGCTGCGCGAGGGCGGCGTCGTGGCCCAGGGCCTGATCGACGACGTGATCACCGCGCCCAACCTGTCCGCCGCCTTCGGCCAGGACCTGGAGCTGGACCGGGCCGGCTCCCGCTTCTTCGCCCGCCGCCGCACCGGCGGCTGAGCCCCGTTCCCTGCGCCAACTGGGGTGCTACTGGGCGGTAGCCTGCGGGGCAGGATGTCTGAGGAGGACTGATGGCTGAGTTCGTCCGGCTAGAGGTGGACGGCGGGATCGGGGTCATCCGCCTGGAGCGGCCGCCGATGAACGCGCTGAACATGCAGGTCCAGGCCGAGATCCGGGCCGCAGCGGCCGAGGCGTCGCAGCGTGAGGACGTGCGCGCGGTGATCGTCTACGGCGGGCAGAAGGTGTTCGCGGCCGGCGCGGACATCAAGGAGATGGCCACGCTGTCCTACGTCGAGATGGCCGAACGGGCCCAGCAGCTGTCCTCGGCCATCGGCGCGGTGGCCGAGATCCCGAAGCCGACGGTGGCCGCGATCACCGGCTACGCCCTGGGCGGCGGCTTCGAGCTGGCCCTGTGCTGCGACCGCCGGATCGCCGGCGACAACGCCAAGGTGGGCCAGCCGGAGATCCTGCTCGGCATCATCCCGGGCATGGGCGGCACCCAGCGGCTGGCCCGGCTGGTCGGTCCGAGCAAGGCCAAGGACCTGATCTACACCGGCCGGTTCGTGGCCGCCGACGAGGCGCTGGCCATCGGCATGGTGGACGAGGTCGTCGCCCCCGACGACGTGTTCGAGGCGGCCAAGCGCTGGGCCTCGCAGTTCGCCGAGGGCCCGGCCCGGGCGCTGGCGGCGGCCAAGGCGGCCATCGACGGCGGCCTGGACGGCGACCTGGCCAGCGGCCTGAAGCTGGAGAGCCACCTGTTCGCGGCCCTGTTCGCGACCCAGGACCAGGCGGCCGGCATGCAGTCATTCATCGAGAACGGCCCCGGGAAGGCGAAGTTCAGTGGCAAGTGACGTGCAGGACCCTGCCCCCAACCCGCACGCCACGGCCGCGCAGGTGCAGGCCGCCTGGGACGACCCCAAGCTGGCCAACGTGCTCTACCACGACTGGGAGGCCGGCACCTACGACGAGAAGTGGTCGATCTCCTACGACCAGCGCTGCATCGACTACGCCACCGACCGGTTCCGGATGGTGGCCGGCGACCGCGGCTGGCCCTACGGCCGGGCCCTGGAGCTGGGCAGCGGCACCGGGTTCTTCCTGCTGAACCTGATGCAGGGCGGGGTGGCCCAGAAGGGCTCGGTGACCGACCTGTCGCCGGGCATGGTGCAGGTGGCGCTGCGCAACGCCGAGAGCCTGGGCCTGGACGTGGACGGCCGGGTCGCCGACGCCGAGCGCATCCCGTACGAGGACAACACGTTCGACCTGGTGGTGGGGCACGCGGTGCTGCACCACATCCCGGACGTGCAGGCGGCGATGACCGAGGTGCTGCGGGTGCTCAAGCCGGGCGGCCGCTTCGTGTTCGCCGGCGAGCCGACCAAGATCGGCGACTTCTACGCCCGCAAGCTGGGCCAGGCCACCTGGTGGCTGACCACCAACCTGACCAGGCTGGGCCCGCTCAACTCGTGGCGGCGTTCGCAGGAGGAGCTGGACGAGTCCTCGCGCGCGGCCGCGCTGGAGGCCGTGGTCGACATCCACACCTTCGACCCGGCCGAGCTGGAGCGGACCGCCCGCGCGGCCGGCGCCCGCAACGTCAAGGCGGTCACCGAGGAGCTGTCGGCGGCCCTGTTCGGCTGGCCGGTGCGCACCTTCGAGGCGGCGGTGCCGCGCGAGAAGCTGGGCTGGGGCTGGGCGATGTTCGCCTACAAGACCTGGCAGCGGCTGTCCTGGCTGGACGAGAACCTGCTGTCCAAGGTGATGCCGCGGGAGCTGTTCTACAACGTGCTGGTGACCGGGACCAAGCCGGGTGGGGTATGAGTTCTCCGCCGCCGACGTCGCCTTCCTGACGTCGGCGGCGGGTCGGGCCGCGCTGGCCGAGGTCGGCGCGCTGCCGCTGACCGCCGCCTCACGCCTGGCCGACGTGGCCGCGGCCCGCAAGATCGTGCCGGACTTCGCCGCGGCCGTGCTGGAAACGGCCGTGCTGCGCCGAAAGGCCGTGGCCAAACTGTCCAGTTCGGACGAATGGCTGTTCACCGACGCCGCCTTGCAGCAGGCGACGCCGTCGCTGGTGGCCGAGCATCGCGCCCGGCGGCTGCGCGGTCGCGACGTGCACGACGTGACCTGCTCGATCGGCGCCGACCTGACCGTCGTCGCGCGTGCGGCCAACCGCTGCGTCGGGTCCGATGTGGACGTGATCCGGCTGAAGATGGCCCGCCACAACGCATCCGCCGCCGGTGTCGACCCGCTGCTGGTTCGGGCCGACGCCCTGCGACCGTCCACTGCGGACACGGTCGTGGTCGCCGACCCGGCGCGGCGGGACACCTCGGGGCAGCGGAAGTGGCGGGCCGCCGACCTGGTGCCGCCGCTGGACGACCTCGTCGACGCCTACCGCGGCCGGGACCTGGCCGTGAAGTGCTCGCCCGGCATGGACTTCGACGCCGCGCCCTTGGCCGGCGAGATCGAGCTGGTCTCGCTGGACGGCCAGGTGCGCGAGGCCTGCCTGTGGACCGGCTCGCTGGCCGGAGTGGCAAGGCGGGCAACGGTTCTGCGCACGAATGGTCCCGAGTGGACGATCACCTCCGACGAGCACGACGACTGCCCGGTCGCCCCCGTCGGCGCCTGGATCGTCGATCCGGACGGAGCCGTGGTGCGAGCCGGTCTCGTCCGCCACTACGCGGCCCGACACGGTTTGGCTCAACTGGACCCGCACATCGCCTACTTGACGGGCGACACACCGCCGCCGGGCATTCGGGCCTTCCAGGTGCTGGAACACGGCCACTACAGTGAGAAGGCGCTGCGCGCGGTGTTGCGACGCCACCGGATCGGGCGACTGGAGATCCTCGTCCGGGGGCTTAGCGTCGACCCCAACACGCTGCGTCCCCGATTGAAGCTGGCCGGCGACGCCGAGGCGACCGTCGTGCTCACGAGGATCGGTCACACCCCGACGGCCGTGCTCTGCCGGGCGCAGGCAACCAGCTGAGGTGTCACACGTCCTCTGATCGGGTACTCGAAACGCTGAGTACGACTGGAGGCGAAGTCCATGACCAGGTCTTTCGGCATCGGGGCGGTCGCGGGCGTGATGGCGGTGGGCCTGCTCACCGCGGCCTGCGGCAGCCCGAGCTCCACCAATGCCTCGTCCGACACCTCGACCACATCCTCGGCCCCGGCCACCAGCACCGCGAGCTCGGCGCCGGCTACGAGCAGCCAGGACACGGGCACCAACACCGCGTCCGGCGCCGGCGGGGACGGCTCGGGCGGCGCTAGCGCGGCCAACGGCCAGTGCATCAGCAACAACCTGAAGGTCACCGTCGGCGACGGCAACGCGGGCGCCGGGCACGAGTTCCTGCCCATCGTGTTCACCAACGCCGGCGCCAAGCCGTGCACCATCGCCGCCTACCCCGGTGTGTCCTTTGTGGCCGGTGACGACGGGCACCAGGTCGGCGACCCGGCCACCCGCGAGCCGGCCAGCGCGCCCACCATCACGCTCCAGCCCGGCCAGGCCGCCTCGGCCGCGCTGAGCATCGCCAACGTCGGCGTGTACGACCCCGCGCAGTGCAAGCCGGTGAGCGTGCGGGGCCTGCGGGTCTACCCGCCGAACAACACCGCCGCCCTCTTCGTGCCGCTGAGCGGCGACGTGCAGGGCTGCTCGGGCCACGTGCCCAACCAGACGCCGCTCCAGATCAAGCCCATGGTCGCCGGCGCCAACGCCCAGTAGCACCCCCCGGCTCTTGAGCCTCATGTGGCCCACATTCGACTTCAGAAGTCGAATGTGGGCCACATGAGGCGAAAATGGGGGGCGAGGAGCTGCTCGGCATCGCCCGGGGCCTCGACGCCGAGGGCATCGTGCTCGGCTGCACGGAGCTGGAGCTCAGCGTCGGCCAGGAACGCCTGGACGTGCCGGTGTTCCCGACCACCACGCTGCACTGCGAGGCCGCGCTGGACCTGGCCCTCAGCCCAACACGCGGCTGAGCACGAACTCCCCGAGCTCGTCGACGTCGGCGTCGAGGGCCACGTCCACCAGCCGACGCTGCGACGGCAGGCCCAGGCGCTGGTCGACGATCGTCGCCCCGCGGCCGGGGCCGTGCGAGGTGTCGACCTCGACCGGGCAGGCGGTCGTGCGGAGGATGCCGGGGCGGATGACCTCGGCCAGGGCGATGGCGTCGTGCAGCACCATGCCGTCGGTGCCCAGAACGCGCCGGTAGGTGGCCCGGTAGGACGGCGTGAGGGCGTTCAGCGCGCGGGCCACCGGGCCGCCGGTGGCCAGGCGGTCCATCCCCTTGGCGTCGACGAAGCAGCGGTGCGTCAGGTCGAGCGGCACCAGCACGGTCGGCACGTCCTCCTCGGCCAGCACGCGATGCGCCGCCTCGGGGTCGCTCCAGATGTTGAACTCGGCCGCCGCCGTGATGTTGCCGCCCTTGGCGCCGCCGCCCATCGCCACGATGCGGCCGATCTTCGGCTTCAGTTCCGGGTGCAGCGCCAGCAGCAGCGCCACGTTGGTCATCGGGCCGATCGGCGCGATCGTCACCGGCTCCGAAGCCTCGCGCAGCAGATCCGCCATCAGGGTCACCGCGTGCCGGCCGTCGACCTCTTTGGACGCCTTCGGGAGCGTGTCCGCCGCCCCCGACAGGCCGTCTCCGCCGTGCACCTCGACGGCCCGGTGCGGCGTCGCGTGCACCAGCGGGCGGTCCGCCCCGGCCGCCACCGGCACATCCGGGCGTCCGCACAGCTCCAGCAGCCGCAGGGCGTTCCGGGTCGTGTGCTCCAGGCCCACGTTGCCGAACGTGGTCGTCACCGCGAGCAGCTCCACCTCGGGGCTCGCGGCCGTCAGCGCGATCGCGAAGGCGTCGTCGATGCCTGGGTCGGTGTCGATGATCAGCGGCGTCATAGGGTGCAGCCTATGACGAGCATGTGGGGAGCTTCCCTAGCGTCACGGCGTCGCGCCCGTCGCCGTGACCCCGAGCAGGCGCGCTTCCTCACCATGGCCTCGTTGCGCTGGATGCTGCGTCACCGTGCGTACACGCCTTGGTACCTGGTTCGGTACTGGCGGCTCTTCAAGTTCCGGCTGGCCAATCCGCATGTCGTGCTGCGGGGCATGGTGTTCCTGGGCCGCAACGTCGAGCTGCACTGCCGGCCCGGCTACGGCCGGCTCGAGGTCGGCCGCTGGGTCCACATCGGCGACGGCAACTCCATTCGCTGCCACGAGGGTTCGCTGCGCATCGGCGACAAGGTCGTGTTCGGCAAGGACAACACCGTCAACTGCTACCTCGACGTCGAGATCGGCGCCGCCACCCTCGTCGCCGACTGGGTCTACGTGTGCGACTTCGATCACGTCGTGGCCGACATCACCATGCCGATCAAGGACCAGGGCATCGTCAAGACGCCCGTGCGCATCGGCCCCGACTGCTGGCTCGGCGTCAAGACCACCGTCCTGCGCGGCACCCGCATCGGCCGCGGCTGCGTGCTCGGCGCTCATGCCGTCGCCCGCGGCGACATCCCCGACTACGCCATCGCCGTCGGCACCCCCGCCCGCGTCGTCCGCGACCGCCGCGCCGACTACGCCGCCGACGCCGACCGCCGCGCCGCCGTCGCCGACATGGCCCGCAAAGCCGACGAGGCCCTCAAACAGGCCCTCGGCGAGTAGCTCCCCCGGTGCTGCGCAGGCCCCGAACCCAGGCAAGCAGATCAACCTGGCAGTCGGGGTTGTGGGTGGCTCCGAGTGCTGAGCAGCCCCCGAGTCAATCCAACCACGCGAAGCTGGCAGTCCGCGGTTTCCCAAGTAGGGCTTGGGTTTTCCGGCATTGCCAGTGTCGCCGACCAGGCTTGATTCGGGGGCTGCTCATGTCGCCCGCCCATGATCGCCGGGCTTGATTCCCGCTCTTGGCCGCTCTCCACCTCGCTCGATCCCCCCCGCACGGGCCGGATCGGCACGGGGGCTACTGGAAGGCGTTGCCGGTGGCGATCTTGGGGCGGCCGAGGACGCCGTGGTCGCGGATGCGGGCGGCGGTGTAGACGGCGGCGGTGCCCGCGGCGATGCGGCCCCAGTCGAAGTCGGTGCCGAGGCGGGCCTTGGCGGCGCGGGCGCGGCGCTGGGCGGCGTCGGGGTCGTTGAGCACGCCCCGGACGGCGGCGGTGAGGCCGTCGACGTCGGCGGGGGCGAAGGAAGAACCCGTCTTGCCGTCGATGACGACCTCGCCGAGGCCGCCGGCGGTGGAGGCGACGAGGGGAGTGCCGGCGGCGGCGGCTTCGAGGGCGACGATGCCGAAGGGCTCGTAGCGGCTGGGCAGCACGACAGCGTCGGCGGCGGCGAGCACGGCGGCCAGCTCGCGGTCGGAGAGGTGCCCGGCGAACTCAACGGCCCGCAGCACCCGGTGCTTGCGGGCCTGGTCGGCGAGCCACTGGGCATGGCTGCCGGTGCCGGCGACGACGAGCCGGGCGCCGGGGTGGCTGCGGCGGATGCGGGCGAGGCCGGCGATGAGGTCCTGGACGCCCTTCTCCCACTCCAGCCGGCCGAAGAACAGCAGCAGCGGCGCGTTCGGCGACCCGTGCCGCTCCCGGGCGGCGACGACGTCGGCGGGCCGCACGCGCCAGCGACGAGGCTCGATCCCGTTGTGCAGCACGGTGATCGTGTCCGGGTCGACGTCGAACAGGTGCGTGACCTCGGCCCGCATGGCGGCCGAGCAGGTGATCAGGCTGTCGGCCCGGTTGGCCAGCCACCACTCCACGGAATGCACCTGCTGGTTGAGCGGCTGCGACAGCCAGCCGCTGTGCCGACCGGCCTCGGTGGCGTGAATGGTGGCCACCAGGGGCGCCCCGGCGGCCTCGCTCAGCGCCACGGCGGGATGGGTGACGAGCCAGTCGTGGGCGTGCACGACCTCGGGCTGCCACGTGCGCAGCAGCCGCAGCCCCTCGCGGATCATGCCGTGGCCCATGGCCAGGGTCCACGCCACCAGGTCACGCTCGAACACCAGGTGCGGCGGGTCCTCGGCGATCCTGATCACCCGCACCCCGTCGGAGGCGAAGTCCGAGGTCGGGTTGGTGGCGGCGTCGCTGCCTGTGGGCTGCCGGCACAGCACCACCACGTCGTGGCCCTGCTCGCCGAGCTTGCGGGCCAGCGCGTGGACATGCCGGCCCAGCCCGCCGACCACGACCGGCGGGTACTCCCAGGACAGCATCAGGATCCGCATGACCAGGGGATCCTGCCATGTCCGGCCCCGGGGCTACTCGGCGGTAGCCCCGGAGGTCCCGAAACTCCTCGTTAGAACGGGTTCTAGCGCAGGCCGGCGACGAAGCGGGCCGCGTCGAGGGTGCCGACGCCGGTCGCGTGGTCGTAGCCGGGAACGGCGGGATAGCCGTTGGCCCCGGTCTGACCGGCGGTCACGTCCACGATGCCCTGGGCGTGCGGCCGGTAGATCTGGTTGTCGATCTGCCCGAGCCGGTGCCCGACGGCCTGGTCGGCCAGGGCTACCACGCCGGCGAACAGCGGCGAGGACTGGCTGGTGCCGCCGCCGAGCCACCAGCCGGGCGCCTTCGGGTCGTAGCTGGAGTAGATCCACAGGCCGCCGTCGGGGTCGGCGTCCAGGCTGATGTCAGGGGTGCCGCGCTTGGCGCCGACCACCGACTTCACGCCGTTCTGGTACGCGGGACGGTCGAACACCTGCGAGACGTAGCCGCCGCTGCCGGTCCACGCGCTGTCCGGGTTGACGCGCTTGCCGGTGTTGTCCAGGTCGAGGTGGGTGCCGCCGATCGCCGTGACCAGCGGATCGGACGAGGGCCAGAAGCCGCCGATGCCGGCCGGTGCGCCGCCGCCGTCACCGGAGCTGGCGGCCAGCGTGACGCCGTGCTTGGCGGCGTTCTGGAAGGCGTAGCGCTGCGAGGTCAAGGAGGTGTAGTCGCCGACCTCGTAGCCGGGGAAGTGCCGCTCGCCGGTGCCCCAGCTCATCGAGACGACGTCGCCCTCGCCCGCGTTGACCAGGTGGTTGATGGCGCTCATCATCTCCGGCACGCCGACCGGGCCCTCGGTCTCGGCCACGGCCGTCTCGACCAGGACGATCTTCGCGCCGGGGGCGACGGCGTGCGCGGCCTCGACGTCGAGCGTGCTCTCGCCGGCCCAGCCGGACTGGTCGGGGTCGGTCGGGTCGAAAGGCGGCACCTCGCCCCACTTGAGCACCTCGACCTGGGTGTCGGGCAGGCCGAACTGCTTGTCGAACACCTCCAGGTCGTGCTGGATGGTCGGCGAGCCGAACGAGTCGACGATCACGATCGTGCGGCCCTTGCCGGTGATTCCCCTGGCGTACAAGGGGTTCACGTCGTAGGCGGCCTGGATCTGCTGCGGCGAGTAGCAGTGCCTCTTCAGCTGGGCCAGGCACTGGTCGGTCGGCAGCGGCGCGGGCTGGACCGCGGTGTGCTGCAACGGGATCATCGGCGTGACGGCGGCCGCGGTCGCCGTCGTGGGCACGGTGGCCGCCACGAGGGCGGCGATCAGCAGAGCTCTGGTGGACACGCGGCGTCAAACTAGTGTCGACGCTGGGTCGTCAACACCCCCGTGCGTCTAGACTTCCGAACAGCCCGTCGACACCGGCCAGCTCAGCGGCCACATCGCGCGCTTTTTCCCGCGCGTCGAGGCGGATCAGTTCCGCCAGATGGGAAAACCGGTCGGCATGGGTTGACGCGCGGCGCCGGGCGTAGTCGGCGGCCGAATCCTTGGTCACCATGAACGCCCAGTCGCTGGACAGCGCCAGCAGCGCCTCGCGCAGCATCTGGTCGGCGGCCGGGTCGCGGACGTCGCTGGGCCGCAGCGTCTCCAGCAGCGTCCGCTGGAGTCGGGCGTTGTCGGCGACCATGTCCTGCACCTGCTCGCCGTCCCAGACCCGCCAGTCCTTGCCCGAACCCCAGGACGACGCCGGCAGCTGCACCGGCGCGCCCAGATGCCCGGCCTCCAACGCGCCGCGCAGCGTGGTCACCCGCACCCCGGCCTCCGGTAAGGCCGTCAGCACGGCGTCCAGCCACGCCGGCCCCTCGTGCCACCAATGTCCGAAAAGTTCCGTGTCGTAGGCCGCGACCACAAGCCCCGGCTTCGGCAGCGAACGCAGCCGGCGCACCACCGTGTCCACGAAGTCGGCGGCGTGCTTGCGCACGGCGACGGCCGCCAGTTCCGGGTCGTACGGCCGTTTCTGCTCCGGCGGCACGTTCTTTCCGGTCACCCGGGACGGTTTCAGGCCGGACGGGTGGTCGTAGGTGTGGAAATCGCGGTAGACGGGGTCGCCGGGGTAGCCGGCCTTCGGCGACCAGACCCGGTAGGTCACCTCGAGATCCCGTCCGAAGCAGACCACGTCGCTGTCGCCGACCGGGTGCGCCGCGCCCGTGTCGCCGTGCAGGGCCGGACCGTCCACAAGGAACCGTTGCACGCCCGCGGCGGCGTAACCCTGTTCCATGCCAGGGGAATAGCCGCATTCGGGGGCCCAGATGCCCTGCGGGCGCGTGCCGATGCGGAGCTCGGTGTCGGCCAGCCCGGTGGTCAGCGCGAACCGGCGGATCCGCTCGTCCAGCAGCGGCTGGAAGGGATGCGTGGCCGGGCCGCCGAGCAGTTCGATCACGCCGGAGTCGACCAGCCGGCGCAGCACCGGCGAGAACCCGTGCCGCCACTTGGTCTCGAAGTCCCCCAACGCCTTGGCCGAGGCCCGGTGCTCGGCCGCCGCGAGGTCCTTGAGCAGTGGGTCGGTCCACCGGGTCGCCGCGAAATTCGCGCGCAGCTGCCAGTTGCCCAGCCAGTCGTGGAAGGCCCGCAGGCAGTAGGGATCGTCCAGCTGCGCCGCCAGCACCGGCGTGACGCCGAGCGTCAGCACATCGTGCTTTCCTTGCGCCGCATAGCGTTCCAGCAGGTCGACCACCGGCAGGTAGGAGTGCGCCCAGGCCTGGTGGAGCCATTCCTCGCCCACCGGCCAGGATCCGTGGTGGGCCAGCCAGGGCAGGTGGCTGTGCACGACCAGGCAGAAGGTCCCCTCGTCGGTCACCGCTTCACCGCCACCGCGACCAGGTCCAGGCTGCCGTCCACGTCGTCCGCGGTGATCACGAAGTCCTCCGCCGTCACCGCTTTCACCTCGTCCAGCAGGTCATCCGGCCAGCCCCCGTCGCCCAGCACCACCTCGACCTGCCGCTCGATGATCGTCGCGTCGATGCCCGGCCCGTGCCGCAGTCCGTGCAGGGCCTCCACCTCGAACCCGGCCCCGCGCAGCAGTTCGTCCAATTCGGACGGTGACAGTTCCCTGGTGTGGAACGGATTGAGCGGCGTGTCCCGTCCCGGCGAGAACGTGATCCGGTTCGGCGTCGTCACCAGCAGCCGCCCGCCCGGCCGCAGCACCCGCCGGCACTCGACCAGAAAGCCGTGCTGGTCCCACAGGTGCTCGATCACCTGGAGGTTCGCCACCACGTCCACCGTCGCGTCGGCCAGCGGCAGCGTCGCCAGGTTGCCCCGCACCGTGTGCACCCTGGGGTAGGCCCGGCGCACGTGCTCGGCTGTCAACCGGTCGTAGTCCAGCGCGATCACCTCTCGCGCCACCCCCGCCAGCAGGTCCGCGCCGTATCCCTCGCCGCACCCCGCCTCCAGCACCGTCGCCCCCGCGCAGTGCCGGGCCAGCGCCAGATACGCCGCCTCGTGCCGGCGGAACCAATAATTTTCCTCCGGTACTCCCGGGACGGTTCGTTCCCCGGTCAGGGGCAGCGGCTCGGCTGTCACCCCGCGAACCCTACCTGCCGGTAGCCGGGGCGCTGACCCGGAGCGTGTTGCCGTCGGGGTCGTGCAGGCGCATCTCGTAGTTGCCCCACGGCCGCACCACGGGCGGCTCGGCCACGCGGACGCCACGGTCGGTCCACTCCTGGAACAGCTCGTCGACCTGGTCGGCGGTGTGCACGTCGAGGTGCAGCCAGGTGGTGTGCTCCCCGGGCTTCTGGGTCAGGATGATCTGCACGGCGTCCTGGCCCACGATCGCGGTGCCGGGCTGGTCGGGCTCGTCCTCGGCCAGGAAGCGGCCCTCGGCGTCGGACCAGCGCCAGCCGACGTGGAAGCCCAGGGCCTGGACGTAGAACCGCAGGCTGGCGGCGATGCTGTCGACCAGCAGGTTGGGCCGACAGCCGACGATCGCCTCGGCGTTATTCGGATGCATGGGGGTCATCGTCCTGCTGCACTGGGGCGCATGCCACGTCTGACGCTGCCGGGAGTCGAGCTGCGGGCCTCGTTCGTCGAGGCGATGCGGGAGTTCCAGGGCGAGGGACGTGGGCAGGAGCATGACCGGTCGATGGTGGGGGACGAGATCCGCGACGGTCGGTGGGAGACGGCGGAGGGGTTCGCGGAGTTCGTCACCGGCCTGCGGACGGTGTCGGCGACGGCGCTGCGCGTGCCCTGTACGACCTGGTGGTGGTGCGAGGGCACGACTTACCTGGGCCGGATCGCCCTGCGGCACGAGCTGACCGAGCGGCTGCGGGTGAAGGGCGGGCACATCGGTTACGACGTGCGGCCGACGGCCCGGCGGCGGGGGCACGCCACGGCGATGCTGGCGGCGGTGCTGCCCAAGGCCCAGGAGCTGGGCCTGGCGCAGGTGTTGATCACGTGCGACGAGGACAACGAGCCCTCGCGGCGGGTGATCGAGGCCAACGGGGGCGTGCTGGAGTTCCGGGGTGACGGCATCCGGCGGTACTGGGTGGCCACCTGACCCCGCCATCTGTCACATGCGCTTCCTAGTGGCGCCCATGAGGAAGCGCATGTGGCAGATCGGGGTGTCGGAACTCGACATTCGGCATGTCCGTGGGCGCGACTCGCGGGGGTGGGTCAGACCGGGGAGACGGTGACGCCGAGGGCGCCGGGGCCGAGGTGGGCGAAGACGGCGGAGCTGGCCTGGGTGAGCACGAAGGTGCGGGCGCGGGGGATGCGCTTCTTGAGGGTGTCGAGCAGGGCGCCGGCGCGGTCGTCGGGACCGTAGTGCTGCACGGCCACGTCGACCTGGTCGTTGCCGGCCCGCTTGACGGCGGCGTCGACGAGCTTCTTGATCGCGCGGTCGGTGCCCATCGCGCGGCCGGAGGGCGCCACCTGGCCGTTTTTTATGGTCAGCAGGGGTTTCATCGACAGGAAGGTGCCCAGCAGCGCCTGCGCGGCCCCGATCCGCCCGCCCTTGCGCAGGTACTCCAGGGTGTCGACGTAGATCAGCTCGGTGCCGGTCGTGTAGCGCCGTTGTGCCGCGGCGATCACCTGCCGCACGTCCCAGCCGGCGCCGGCGGCCTGGGCGGCGGCCAGGGCGGCGTAGCCGAGGCTCATGCTGATGCACGAGCTGTCGACGACGTGCACGGGCACGCTGGCCTGGGCGGCAGCCTGTCTGGCCACCTCGCAGGTCTGCGACATCTTCTCGGAGATGTGCAGCGACACCACGGCGTCCACGCCCTGGGCGGCGGCGTCCTGGTAGGTCCAGAAGAACGCGCCCGGATCCGGAGGCGAGGTGGACACCGCGCTCCCGGCCTGCATGGCCTTGATCAGATCCTCTGGCGCGACCCACGCCTCCTCGTCGAACCGATCTCCCACCTGGAGCTGTAACTGAACAACGGCCACTCCCGATGTAGCAGCCAGTTGCGGCGGCAGACAGGCGCTGGAGTCGGTCACGACGGCTACTCGACGCCTCATGGGCCAGCAGGCTACTTGGGCTGCCGCATGCCTGCATACGGGTGACGACCGTTCGGTCGTAACGCCGGTGCCCACTCACGCGCGCGTAGTGCGAGGATGCGCGTGAGAACTCTCACGCCACCGGAGTGCTTGCCCGCGTTTGCACCTGTGCTACCCGTCGGTAACATTCTGGTGGTTGAACACCCCAGCGCTCAGGAGGTCGAAGGAGACCGATGAACATCGTCGTCCTGGTCAAGCAGGTGCCTGACACCTACTCCGAGCGCAAGCTCGCCGACTCCGACCACACCCTGGACCGCGAGTCGGCCGACGCGGTGCTCGACGAGATCAACGAGCGCGCCGTCGAGGAAGCGCTGCAACTCCAGTCCGCGCACGGCGGCGAGGTCACGGTGGTCAGCGTGGGTCCCGACCGCGCCACCGACGCCATCCGCAAGGCGCTGTCCATGGGCGCCGACAAGGCCGTCCACGTCAGCGACGAGGCCCTGCACGGCACCGACGCGATCGGCACGGCCAAGGTGCTGGCCAAGGCGGTCGGCACGATCGAGGGCGTCGACCTGGTGCTGGCCGGCAACGAGGCCACCGACGGCCGCGTCGGCGCGGTGCCGGCGATGGTCGCCGAGCTGCTGGGCCTGCCCGCCCTCACCCACGCCCGCAAGGTCGAGGTCGACGGCACGACCGTCAAGGTCGAGCGCGAGACCGACGAGGGCGTGCAGCACCTCCAGGCGAGCCTGCCCGCGGTGATCAGCGTCAACGAGAAGATCAACGAGCCGCGCTACCCCTCGTTCAAGGGCATCATGGCGGCCAAGAAGAAGCCGGTCAGCACGCTGACCGTGGCCGACCTGGGCGTGGACGCGGCCGAGCTGGGCATCGCCGGCTCCTGGACCTCCGTGCTGGAGTCGGCGCCGAAGCCGCCGCGCTCGGCCGGCCAGCGCGTCGAGGACGAGGGCGACGGCGGCACGAAGGTCGCCGAGTACCTCGTCGGCCAGAAGCTGATCTGACGAACTGACGAGGAGGAAACAGACATGGCAGAGGTCCTGGTCCTCGTCGATCACGTCGACGGCGAGGTCAAGAAGGTCACCCACGAGCTGCTCACCGCCGCCCGCCGCATCGGCGAGGCCAGCGCGGTCGTCGTCGGCGCCCCGGGCACCGCGGCGAAGCTGAAGGACGCCCTGGCCGCGCACGGCGCCGCCAAGGTCTACGTGGCCGAGTCCGAGGACGCGGCCACCCAGCTGGTCACCCCCGAGGTGGACGTGCTGGCCGCGCTGGTCGGCTCGGCCTCCCCGGCGGCCGTGCTGGTCGCCGCCTCGGCCACCGGCAAGGAGATCGCCGGCCGGCTGGCCATCCGCATCGGCTCCGGCGTGCTCGTGGACGTCACCGAGGTCAACGCCGACGCCAGCGTCGGCCAGTCGATCTTCGGTGGCGCGTACAACGTCAAGGCCAAGGCGGCCAAGGGCGTGCCGGTGATCTCGGTGCGTCCGGGCGCGGTGGAGGCCGAGAACGCCGAGGGCGCGGCGGTCGAGGAGACCGTGGCGGTGCCGGCCGGCAACGCCGTGGTCACCATCACCAGCCGTGAGCCCCTGGCCGGCGGCGACCGCCCCGAGCTGACCGAGGCCTCGGTCGTCGTCTCCGGCGGCCGCGGTGTGGCCAGCGCGGAGAACTTCGCCGTGGTCGAGGCCCTGGCCGACGCCCTGGGCGGCGCGGTCGGCGCGTCCCGCGCGGCCGTCGACTCCGGCTACTACCCGCACCAGTTCCAGGTCGGCCAGACCGGCAAGACGGTGTCCCCGCAGCTCTACATCGCGCTGGGCATCTCCGGCGCCATCCAGCACCGGGCCGGCATGCAGACCTCGAAGACGATCATCGCGGTCAACAAGGACGCGGAGGCGCCGATCTTCGAGATCGCCGACTTCGGTGTCGTGGGCGACCTGTTCAAGGTGGCGCCGCAGCTCACCGAGGAAGTCCAGAAGCGCAAGGGCTGAGGGTTTAATCGGCCGGGGGCGGTTCCCATTGACACGGGAACCGACAGGCTCGGGCGACGTGTGTCCGCGGAAAGCGCGGACCACGTCGCCCGTTTTAATATCTGGGGGACAACCCTCAGACCCCCGGGATTCATATCAGCGTCACGCTGAATTCACATCGACTCGCAATTAGCTGAAGCGTCATTTTCGCGTAAACGGACAGACCCTTCGGAGTACGGGTCACGCCCGGTAGACCAGATGCCATGACGCGGTCGCAACTGCTGGTCAGCAGCCCGGAGACGGCTCCGGGCACGCCTCGTTACTCGCTGCTCGTGGCGCGCGACAACGAGGAGGTGCGGGCCGCCCAGCGGCTGCGGCACCTGGTGTTCGCCGAGGAAATGGGCGCCACCCTGCATTCCATCGCCGAGGGCGTGGACGCCGACGAGTTCGACGAGCGCTGCGATCACCTGGTCGTCCGCGAGGACGAGACCGGCGAGATCGTCGGCACCTATCGGATGCTGCCGCCGGAGTGCGCCGACGGCGGCCTGTACGCCGAGACCGAGTTCGATCTCCGCGCTCTTTCCGCCCTGCGGCCGGCGCTGGTCGAGACCGGCCGTTCCTGCGTGCACCCGGACCACCGCAACGGCTCGGTGGTCGGCCTGGTGTGGGCCGGCATCGCCCGCTACATGCTGCTGTCCGGCCACAAGTGGCTGGCCGGCTGCGCTTCGGTGCCGCTGGCCGACGGCGGCTCGTACGCCGCCGGCGTGTGGAACGCGGTCGCGGCCAAGCACCTCTCGCCCGAGGAGTTCCGGGTCACGCCGCTCAACCCGTGGCGCCCGGAGTCGGTCGAAGCCCCGCAGCGCACCGTCATGCCGCCGCTGCTCAAGGGCTACCTGCGGCTGGGCGCCTGGGTCTGCGGCCGCCCCGCCCACGACCCGGACTTCGGCGTCGCCGACCTGTTCGTGCTGCTGTCCATGGACCGCGTGGACCAGCGCTACCTCAAGTTCTTCCTGGGGCAGACCGCATGACCGCCCACGCTTGGATGCCGTCGTCGCCTTGCGGCCCGAGCTGTGTCACCGGCGGCACGTTCCGCCGGGTGTCGCTCGTTCGTGTGATGTCGCGGGTGCTGGCGGCGCTGGTGGTGTTGCTGTGCGGGCTGCTCGTGGTCGCGGCCAAGCCGGTGCTGCGGTCCAACACCCGACGCGCGGTGCGCCGCTGGTTCGCCGCCCTGGTCCGTGCTTTCGGCGTACGGATCGAGGTGCACGGCGAGCCGCGGTTCCAGGCCACCCCCGGCCGTGGCGTGCTCGTGGTCAGCAACCACGTGTCCTGGCTGGATTCGCTGGTGCTCGACGCCGTGCAGCCGATGGCCATGGTGGCCAAGCTCGACATTCGGGGCTGGCCGCTGCTGGGCAAGCTGATCTCGGCCGCCGGCTCGGTGTTCATCGATCGCGAGCGGCTGTCCAGGCTGCCCGAGACCGTGTCGGAGCTGAGCGACGCGCTGCGGGCCGGCCTGGCCATCGGCACCAATCCCGAGGGCACCACCTGGTGCGGCATCTCCTCCGGCCGGTTCCGCCCGGCCCTGTTCCAGGCCGCTCTCGACGCCGGCGTGCCGGTCCGGCCGGTGGCGCTGCGCTACCGCGTCGCCGACGGCGCCACCGCCCGGCCGGCGGCCTTCGTCGGCGCCGAGGACCTCGTCACCGCGATGCGCCGGGTGCTGCGGCTGCGGGGCCTGGTCGTCGAGGTGCACGTGCTGCCGGAGATCGCCCCCGGGCGGGCCGACAACCGCCGTGACTTGGCTCTCATCGCCGAGGCCGGCGTGGCCGAAGCGCTCGGCACCACAGTTGCTTTGCACAAGGAACTAGACCTGGAGCGGGCTTGAGGTAGCAAAGTAACCGGGTGACCGTCACAGAGGGGACCAAAAAACCGAGCGCGCTCTGGGCGCCGGATCGTCGAGCGGCCACCACGGGCTTGCTGCTGCTGGTGACGCTCGCGGCGTTCGAGCAGATGGGCGTGAGCACCGCGCTGCCGACGCTCGTGCACGACCTGCACGGGGAGTCGCTGTACTCCTGGCCGTTCACCATGTTCCTGGCCACCGAGGTGGTCGGGAACGTGTTGGGCGGCCGGTTGTGCGACCGGCGCGGGCCGGCGGCGGTGCTGATGGTCGCGCCGCTGCTGTTCGCCCTGGGCCTGGTCGTCGCCGGCAGCTCGCAGGAGATGACCCAGCTGCTGGTCGGCCGGGCGTTGCAGGGCATCGGCGGCGGGGCCCAGGTCGTCGCGCTGTACGTGATGATCGCGATGGTGTTCCCGGAGCGGGACCGGCCGGTCGCCTTCGGGGCGCTGTCGGCGGCCTGGGTCGTGCCGTCGCTGATCGGGCCGACCGTCGCCGGCCTGATCACCCAGTACCTGAACTGGCGCTGGATCTTCCTGGGGCTGGCCCCGCTGGTGCTGATCGGCTGGGCGCTGGTGGTGGTCGTGCTGCGCCGGCTGCCGGCGTTCGAGCCGTCCCAGACCGGACAACGCCGCCGTGGCCTGCCGGTGGCCGCCGTGGCCGCGGCGATCGGGCTGGCCGTGCTGAGCTGGGCCGGCGACCACCCGGACCTGGTCGGCCTGGCGGTCGTGCTCGTCGGTCTGGCCCTGGTGGTGCCGTCGCTGCGGGTGCTGCTGCCCAAGGGCACGCTGCTCGCGCGGGCCGGCCTGCCCAGCGTGGTGCTGGCGCGAGCCCTGCTCTCCGGCGCGTTCTTCGGCAGCCAGCTCTTCCTGCCGCTGGTGTTGCAGCATGTGCACGGCTTCAGCCCGGCGCTGGCCGGCGTGCCGCTGACCATCTCCGCGTTGGGCTGGTCGGCCATGTCCTGGTGGCAGGGGCGGCACCCCGACATCGCCCGCCCGGTGCTGATGCGGCGGGGTTTCCTGCTCATCACCCTGGGGCTGGTCCTGGTGACGTTCGTCGCACCGGCGTGGGGGCCGCCGTGGCTGGCCGCGGTGGCCTGGGTGTTCGCCGGCATGGGCATGGGGCTGGGCGTGTCCAGCGTGGCGGTGCTGGTGCTGAAGCTGTCCACGCCGCAGGACCGGGGCTTCAACTCGGCGGCGTTGCAGCTGTCCGACCTGTTCGGGCAGTCCCTGATCGTCGGGCTGGGCGGCGTGCTGGTGGCGCAGCTGGGGCCGACGCTGGGCTGGTCGCCGCTCAACGCGGTGCTGGCCCTGCTGACCGTGTTCGGGGCGCTCGTGCTGAGCCGGCGGGCCGCCGGTCATTCGTGAACCGTCACGCGGACGGGCTACCCTTAGTGTCGCGATGGCTTATCTCGACCATGCCGCCACCACTCCCATGCTCCCGCAGGCAGTGGCGGCGATGACCGAGGCGTTGTCCACCTTGGGCAACGCCTCGTCGCTGCACACCTCCGGCCGCCGGGCCCGGCGCGCCGTGGAGGAGGCCCGGGAGGACATCGCCGACGCGTTGGGAGCCCGCCCGTCCGAGGTGATCTTCACCGCCGGCGGGACCGAGAGCGACAACCTGGCTGTGAAGGGCATCTACTGGGCCCGCGACAAGCCACGGGTGCTGGCCTCGACCGTGGAGCACCACGCGGTGCTGGACGCCGTGCAGTGGCTCGGCGAGGACGCCGTGGGCTGGCTGGAGGTCGACTCCCTCGGCCGGGTGACTCCTGAGGTGCTGTCATGCGCGCTGGACGACAGTGTCGGCCTGGTGACGGTCATGTGGGCCAACAACGAGGTCGGCACCATCAACCCGATCCGTGAGCTGGCCGAGATCGCCGCCTGCCGGGGCGTGCCGCTGCACACCGACGCCGTGCAGGCGGTCGGGTCCGTGCCGGTGGACTTCGCCGAGTCGGGGGCGTCCGCGCTGACGCTGACCGGCCACAAGCTCGGCGGCCCGTACGGGATCGGCGCGCTGCTGCTCAAGCGGGACGTCAAGTGCGCGCCGCTGCTGCACGGCGGCGGGCAGGAACGCGACGTCCACTCGGGGACGTTGAACGTGCCGGCGATCGTCGGCTTCGCCGCGGCCGTGCGAGCTTCCGTCGAGGATGACTCGGCGCGCGTGCGGGCGCTGCGGGACGAGCTGGTCGCGGCGGTGCGCAAGGCCGTGCCCGACGCCGTGCTGAACGGCGACCCGGTTGACCGGCTGCCCGGCAACGCGCACTTCACGTTCCCCGGCTGCGAGGGCGACAGCCTGCTGATGCTGTTGGACGCCAAGGGAATCGAGTGCTCCACCGGCTCCGCGTGCACGGCCGGCGTCGCCCAGCCCAGCCACGTGCTGCTGGCCATGGGCGTCGAGCCGGCGGCCGCCCGCGGCTCGCTGCGGTTCTCGCTCGGGCACACGTCGACCGCCGAGGACGTCGCCGCGCTGGGCGAGGCGATCGGGCCGGCGGTGGAACGGGCCCGCAACGCCGGCATCGCCGGCCTGCGACGGCGGTCGGCTTCCAGGGTGAGGATGTGAGCATGCGGGTACTGGCGGCGATGAGCGGCGGCGTGGACTCCGCTGTGGCTGCGGCGCGGGCGGTCGAGGCCGGGCACGAGGTCGTGGGTGTGCACCTGGCGCTGTCGGCCAAGCCCGGCACGCTGCGCACCGGGGCCCGGGGCTGCTGCACCCTCGAGGACGCCAACGACGCCCGGCGGGCCGCCGACGTGCTCGGGATCCCGTTCTACGTCTGGGACTTCGCCGAGCGCTTCACCGAGGACGTGATCGAGGACTTCGTCGCCGAGTACGCGGCCGGGCGCACGCCCAACCCGTGCCTGCGGTGCAACGAGAAGATCAAGTTCGAGGCCTTGCTGGACAAGGCGATCGCGCTGGGCTTCGACGCCGTCTGCACCGGGCACTACGCCCAGCTGTCCACTGTGGACGGTCGGCCGGAGCTGCGGCGGGCCGTCGACGAGGGCAAGGACCAGTCCTACGTGCTGGCCTCCCTGACCGAAGACCAGTTGGCGCACGCCATGTTCCCGCTCGGCGACACCGTCAAGGAGCAGGTCCGCGTCGAGGCCGCCGACCGCGGGCTCGCCGTCGCCGCCAAGCCCGACAGCCACGACATCTGCTTCATCCCCGACGGCGACACCCGGTCCTTCCTCACCAAGCGCCTCGGTGAGCAGGCCGGCGACCTCGTCGACGCCGAGACCGGCGCCGTGCTCGGCCGGCATACCGGCGTGCACGGCTTCACCGTGGGGCAGCGGCACGGGCTCGGCATCGACACCCCCGCCCCCGACGGCCGCCCTCGCTACGTGCTGGCCCTGGAGCCGGTCACCGGCACCGTCCGCGTCGGCTCCGCCTCGAAGCTCGACGTCACCAGGATCGAGGCCGCCGACGAGGTCGTCCACGTCGACTGGTCCGGCCTCGTCGAGTGCACCGCCCAGGTCCGGGCCCACGGCGGCATCGCCGAGGCCGTGGCCGAGGTCGTCGAGGACGGCGTCCGGGTCACGTTGAAGGAGCCCCTCCGCGGCGTCGCCCCCGGTCAGGCCGTCGTGCTCTACCGCGACGACGTCGTGCTGGCCAGCGCCACCATCACCGGCGCCCGCTGATGCGCCGCGTCTGCTTCCTCCTGCGGGTCCGCCCCGACCGCCTCGACGAGTACCGCGAGCGGCACGCCCACGTCTGGCCCGAGATGCGCGACGCCCTCCGGGAAACCGGCTGGGGCAACTACTCCCTCTTCCTCGCCGAGGACGGCCTCCTCGTCGGCTACCTCGAAACCGACGACTTCGACGCCGCCCGCGCCGGCATGCAGGCCCGCGAGGTCAACGCCCGCTGGCAGGCCGAGATGGCCGAGTTCTTCGTCGCCCTCGACGGCAGCCGCCCCGACGAGGCCATGAAGCCCCTGACCGAGGTCTTCCACCTCGACTGAACCTCAGTCGGTGGCCTTGGGGTGTCCGGTGCCGGCGTAGGTGATCCATGCGGTCCGCGTCTGGTCGTCGATCAGGTACCAGATGCGTCCGCCTCCGGTGACCTCGTACTGCCAGCGTTCCAACTCCTGGCCCTTGAAGGCCGCGGTGCCGAGCTTGCCTTTGAGGCGGTGCTGGCGGTCGGGGATGTCGAGGGCGCGCGGCGTGGCGCGAATCCTCTCGTAGGCCCGTCGCAGATTGCCGGCGGCCTGACGGCTGAGGTTTTCCCAGCCGTCGGCGGCTTCGGACGTGACGAAGCGGATGTCGTACTCATCGGCGATCGGGGGTGGTGCGGCGCGGTCTCCGCGTTTCGGACTCACTCGGCCGCCTCGGGGATCGGGGCGGGGCCGAGATCGCCCTCGGGTTCGCGGGTGACGGCGGCCAACAGATCGGGGTCGGCGTGGATCTCCGCGCTGTGGCGCCACTGGGTGAGCAGCAGCGCGATCGGGGCGAGGTTGTCGAGCGCCATCGCGCCCCGTGCCGTGTCGACCAGTTCGTTGATCAAGGTGTCGACGTCTTCGGCGGGCAGGAAGGTGCTCCACGGAAGGGCTTCGGGCAGTGCCTGGCGGAGGGCCTCGATGTTGTCGGTTCGCACCAGCCCGGCCAGCAGGCGCACGGCGAAGTACACGATCGAGGCGTCCCGCTCCATCTGTTCGACGCGCATCAGCGCCAGATCCCCGGCGTCACGCCGGCGCAGTCGAAGCGTGCGGACGACATCGAGTCTTCGCGTGGTGGCGGCGGGGTGGTGCAGCAACTCGCTGAAGGGCACGTCGTCGTACGCTGCGGTCATGACATCTACAGTACCTCGGATGTCGGCGTGGAGGCTATCCACCTCGCCTGACGCCGGCGACCGGGACCCTGGTCAGGCGGTGGCCCACTTCTCCCAGGTCTCCAGCCACACCTTGGTGTCCTCGGGCCGGCCGTCGAGGGTGACGCGCTCCCAGGCCAGTTGGGCGTCGCGGCTGGAGACGGGCTGGCCGAGCACGGCGTAGCGGATGGTCTCGTCGACGGCGAGGTCGGCGAGGCGCTTGTCGGCGAACCAGTCGGCGCGGTCGGCCAGACGGGTGAGCTGGTTGACGATGGAGGTGACGGTGCGGTTGGCGGCCTCGCGGCTGAGGCGGCCGGAGCGTTCGAGTTCCCGCACGGCCCGTTGCCACATGGGGCCGTAGAGGCGGCCGTCGCCGACGCGGCGGCGGGGGAGACGGCCCTCGCGGGCGGCGAGGCGGTGCCGGGACTGGAAGCCGAGGAGCTCTCCGATCAGCGACCGGTAGACGTCGAGCCCGGCGGCGGCGGGCAGGTCGGGCACGGGGCGGCGGCGGTGGGCCTCGATGAGCCGGGCGATCCACTCGCCCCGCCGTTCGAGGTACGGCCGCAGGTCGCCGACGGTGGCCAGGCGCAGGGAGGTGGGGGCCACGCCCCGGGCGACGACGGTGACGACGACGTCGGAGACGGTGAACCGGGCGGTCCACAGCGGCCCCTCCCGGTAGATGGGGCCGGTGAGCTCGACGCCGTCGACGGTGGTGATGGTGTCGGACAGCTCGGCCGGCTCGCCGTCGTCGGGGTCCTCGACGCCGGCGTGGTCGACGATGCGGTTGTGCTCGTCGTCGAGCATGCGGCGCAGCGCCCCGGCGGCCTCGTCCTCGACCGGCAGGGCGGTGTTGATCGACAGGTGCGGACCGCCCTGGGCCAGCGGGTCGCCGTAGGCGAGGGTGATCTCCTCGGCCGAGGAGTCGGACAGCGACGTCAGCACGCCCAGCCCGAGATCCGGCTCGGCCAGGCCGAACACGGGGAAGGACGGTCTGGGCGCGATCTCCTCGGCGTCCCGAAGGGCCGTGCGCCGCAGCCGTGCGATCCACTCCTCGTCCGACTCCATGCTCCCCATCCAACACTCCGGGGCGGCCCTCTCGCGACGAAAAAGTCGCAAACGTTCGCTTCATCCGCCGAACGGACGCGTGGAGCGAGCATCGGACACGAGAGCGTCACGATGTGTAGGTCACTGCGACAAGGTCCTCCCCCCGCGCTGTGATGGGCGTTACGGTCACTGGTCTGGACCGGGTCGGGGCCGGTTCAACCAGGGACAACCGTCCACCTGACCAGCAGGGGGAAGATCAATGCCCAACCCTTCGGGTTCCGAATTCTCTCGCCGCCAGCTGCTCCAGCGGGCCGCGGCGCTCGCGGTGCTGGCCGGCCCCGCGGCCGGCGTGCTCAGCGCGTGTGCGGGTGGTGGTGGCGGCAGCGCCGCCCAGACCGGAGCCAAGAGCGCGACCAACCCGTTCGGCGTGGTCGCCGACGCCCCGCTGGACGTGGTCATCTTCGACGGCGGTTTCGGCAAGGACTACGCCCAGTACGACCTCAACCTGTACACGAAGGCGTTCCCCAGCGCGAAGGCGGCGCTGAGCGCCACCCAGAAGATCTCCGACCAGCTCCAGCCCCGCTTCGCCAACGGCACCCCGCCGGACGTGATCGACGACTCCGGCGACAACCAGATCAAGCCCGGCACCCTGGTCGACAGCAACGCGCTGACCGACCTGGGGCCGCTGCTGGAGGCGGCCAGCTACGACGACCCGAACGTGAAGGTCAAGGACACGCTGCTGCCGGGCGTGCTGACCGTGGGCACCTACAACGACAAGGTGTACCTGCTCAACTACAGCTACACGGTCTACGGCATCTGGTACAACAAGAAGCTGTTCGACAGCAAGGGCTGGACCCCGCCCAAGACCTGGGCCGAGTTCAAGACGCTGGCCCCGCAGATCAAGGCCGCCGGCATCGCGCCGTGGGTGCACGCCGGCAAGTACCCGTACTACCAGGGTGTGCCGCTCATGGACTGGGTCGGCAAGGCCGGCGGCAACCAGGTCCTGATCGACATCGACAACCTCAAGCCCAACGCCTGGCGGGTGGACGCGGTCAAGAGCTCGGTGCAGGCCGTGTACGACCTGGTGCACAACGGCTGGGTGCTGCCCGGCGCCGAGGGCATGACCCACATCGAGTCCCAGCAGGCGTTCCTGGACGGCAAGGCCGCCTTCATCCCGGTCGGCAGCTGGTTCGAGAACGAGATGCGCAAGACCATCCCCCAGGGCACCGAGCTGACCCTGGTCCCGATGCCCGACCTCACCTCCTCGGACAAGCTGCCCTACGGCACGCTGCGGGCCGAGGCCGGCGAGCCGTTCGTGGTGCCGGCGAAGGCCAAGAACCCGGCCGGTGGCCTGGAGTTCCTGCGCATCATGCTGAGCAAGGACGCGGCCAAGAACTTCGCCCAGGCCACCAGCTCGCTGTCCATCGTCAAGGGCTCCGCCGACAGCGTGACCAGCTCGACCGCGCTGACCTCGGCCAACAAGGCGGTGCAGGCGGCCGGCACGAACCTGGTGACCTACCGCTCGGTCACCGACTGGTACCCGACCCTGATCAACGAGTGGCAGGCGGCCACCGGCGAGCTGATGGCCGGCCGCTTCACCGCCGACCAGTGGATCGACAAGGTCCAGGCCGCCGCGGACAAGGTCGCCGCCGACAGCTCCATCACGAAGTTCCACCGGGACAAGTAACCGATGAAATATCGCAGTCTGCCCTTCGTCGCGGGCTTTCTGGTCATCCCAGTCGTGCTGTACGTGGTCTACGTGATCTCGCCGTTCGTGCAGACGCTGTTCTACTCGTTCACCGACTGGGGTGGCCTGTCCGACACGCAGAACTTCGTCGGCATCAGCAACTACGTGCGCATCCTGCAGGACGACATCTTCATCAAGGCCGTCCTGCACAACGCGTTCCTGCTGGTGCTGATGCCCGTGACGACGATCCTGCTGGCGCTGTTCCTCGCGTTCATGCTCAACGTCGGTGGACGTGGGGACAGCGCCGGCATTCGGGGCGTGCGTGGCTCCAGCGTGTACAAGGTCGTGCTGTTCTTCCCCCAGGTGCTGTCGGTCGCGATCATCGTGGTGCTGTTCCAGTCGGTGTTCCGCACCGACGGCCGCGGGCTGCTCAACGCGTTCCTGATCGCGCTGGGCCTGGAGGACCCGAACAAGCCGGTCCAGTGGTTCAACAGCCCCGACCTGGTGCTGTGGTGCCTGCTGGCGGTCATGGTGTGGAGCGGGGTCGGCTTCTACATGGTGCTGTTCTCGGCGGCCATGCAGTCGATCCCCAAGGAGATCTACGAGGCGGCGCTGCTGGACGGCGCCACCCGCGGGCCGACGTTCTTCCGCATCACGCTGCCGCTGCTGTGGGAGAACATCTCGGTGGCCTGGGTGTACCTGGGCTTCATCGCGCTGGACGGCTTCGCCCTGGTCACCGGCCTGACCCCGGAGTCGGGCGGCGGCGGCCCCAACCACGCCAGCGAGCTGATCTCCAACGTCCTGTACCGGACCGCGTTCACCCAGGGCAAGTTCGGCGTCGCCTGCGCCATGGGTGTGGCGCTGGCGGTGTTCTCGCTGCTGCTGGCCATCGTGCAGCTGCGGGTGACCCGACGCGATCGCATCGAGTTCTGAGGGGGAGGACTTCATGCCACAAGAGCTCGTCGCGGTCGCCCTGGCCACCGCCGACACCGAGCCACCCGAGCAGGCCAAGCCGCCGCGCGGCTCGTTCGGCGTGGTGAACTTCTTCTCCCAGGGCTTCCTGCTGCTGTGGGCGGCCATGGTGGTGCTGCCGCTGCTGTGGGCGGTGATGTCCTCGTTCAAGACGGACAAGGAGATCCTGACCAGTCCGTGGTCGCTGCCGGCGTCGCCGCAGTGGGACAACTTCGCCCGCGCCTGGACCACCGGCCACATCGGCACGTTCTTCCTGAACACGGTGATCGTGCTGGCCGGCGGCGTCACGATCACCATGGTGGTCGGGGCGATGGCGGCCTACGTGCTGGCCCGGTACTCGTTCCCGGGCAACCGGATCGTCTACTACGCCTTCGTGGCCGGGCTGACGCTGCCGGTGTTCCTGGCCCTGGTGCCGCTGTTCAAGATCGTCGGCAACCTGGGCACCATCCCGGTGATCGGGCCGTACCTCGGGCTCAACTCCTACCTGGGCCTGATCCTGGTGTACGTGGCGTTCTCGCTGCCGTTCACCGTGTTCTTCCTGCACTCGTTCTTCCGCACGCTGCCCACCGAGATCGCCGAGGCCGGGCTGCTGGACGGGGCCGGGCACGCGACACTGTTCGCCCGGGTGATGCTGCCGATGGCCAAGCCCGGCCTGATCAGCATCGGCATCTTCAACGTGATCGGCCAGTGGAACCAGTACCTGCTGCCGCTGGTGCTGCTGCAGCCCCAGTCCAGCTTCGACACCGACCACTCGGTGCTGGCCGAGGGCCTGCTCAACCTGGCCGTCACCCAGGGCTACAAGTCCGACTGGTCGGGCCTGTTCGCCGGCATGACCATCGCCATGCTGCCGATGCTGGCGATGTACATCGTGTTCCAGCGCCAGGTCCAGGCCGGCCTGACGGCTGGAACGCTCAAGTAGCTGCAACCGTGGAGGCTGCTCGCACCGTCCTTCAGACATGCGAGCAGCCTTTGTGGTTCTTGGGATGTCAGCGATCCTCGTCGCCGGCTGTGGCTCGCGTCTGCCACCGACCTCGCCGCCGGCCCAGACGGCCCCGGCCCAGACCAGCTCCGCCTGCCAGGCGCCGGCGCGGATCACCATGGCCGACAACGGTCACAGCGTCTGTGCCACGGTCGGGGCCAAGTTCACGGTCGAGCTGCCCGACGACGGCAAGGGCCACTGGTCGGCCATCGTCAGCGACTCGGACGCGGTGGACACGCTGCTGCTCACCGGCTCGCCGCCGATCAGCGGCACCCAGGCCGACTTCATGGCCCGGCACAAGGGAACGGCCAAGCTCACCTCCAGCCGGCCGGTGTGCCCGACCACCACGCCCGGCGGTCTGACCTGCAAGTCCTTGCAGGGCTTCACCGTCACGGTCACGGTGTCGTAGTCCAGTCGCTGTTGGCGCCGCAGAGCACGATGCACGGCAGCTGCGCCGGCGCCCGGTCGGCGAGCCAGGCCGCGAGCGGCGCCGCGGCGGCCGGCTCGACCGCCAGCCGGCACTCGTCCCACAGCAACGCTTGCGCGGCAACGATTTCCGCGTCGTTGACCAGCACCGATCGGGTGCGCGGCGAGTTGAGGATGGCGAACGGCCGGTCGCCGAGCCGGCTCGCGCCCAGGGCGGAGGTGGCGACGGAGTCCTTCACCTCGGTGTCCACCGGCCGGCCCGCGGCCAGCGCGGCGTGCAGGGCGACGCAGGCCTCGGGTTCCACCGCGACGGTCGTCCGGTCGCCGATCGCCAGCGCTGTCCCGGCGGCCAGCCCGCCACCGCCGACGGCGACGAACACTGCGTCCACCTCGGGCGCGTCGGCGACGATCTCGGCGCCCATGGTGCCCTGGCCGGCGATCACGTCCCGGTGGTCGTAGGCCGGCAGGTACCGCTCTTGTGGCCCCACCGCCGCCATGGCCGCCTTCGCGGCCTCGGCGTAGGTCGCCCCGTGCCGGACCAGCTTGGCCCCGGCCGCCTCGATCCGCCGGGCCTTGGCCTCGGGGACCGACTCCGGCACGTACACCGTGGCCGGAAGATCGAGCAGACTGGCGGCGGTGGCCACGGCCAGGCCGTGATTGCCGCCGGAGGCGGTGACGACCCGGGTCGGCCGGTCGCCGCGCGACAGGGCGTTCACCGCGCCGCGCAGCTTGAACGAGCCGCTGAGCTGGAGGTGTTCGAGCTTCAGCACCACCGGCCGGCCGTCCAGCGACGTGCGCAGGACGGGCGTGCGCCGGGCATAGGGGCGGATCGTCTCGGCCGCGGCGGCCACGTCGTCGACGGTCGGCAGGTCCACGAGCGTTGTCATGCCCCCAACCCTGACCCCGGCGGGCCATAATCGCCAGCGAGGATCGCAGAGCCGACTTTAGGAGCGCTTAATGCTCGACCCGGCCCGGCTGAGGGTGCTCGTGGAGATCGGGCACGCCGGCTCGATCACCGCGGCGGCCGCTCGGCTGGCCTTCACACCCTCGGCGCTGTCGCAGCAGCTGGCCAAGCTCGAACGGGAACTGGGCTGCCGGCTGGTGGAGCGCGGCCCGGCCGGCGTCACCCTGACCAAGCAGGGCGAAGTCCTGCTGCGCCACGGCGAACGCGTGCTGGGCGAGCTGCGGGACGCCGAACGGGCCGTGCGGGCGGCCATCGAGGCCGAGCCGGAGTCGCTGGCCATCGGCACCTTCTCCTCGGCCGGCAAGGTGCTCGTGCCGGAAGCCCTTGCCGCGCTGCGGGAACGGCACCCGCGAGCCCGACTGTCCCTTGTGGACATGGAGCCGCCCGACGGCTACGGCCTGGTCACCTCGCGGGATCTCGACGTGCTGATCACCCACCGGTACCCGGGCGTGATTCCGCCCGCCGACAACGGTTTGCACCGCAGGCGGCTGCTGGCCGACCCGCTGCGGCTGGTGCTGCCGGCCGGCCACCCGAGGGCTGAGGGCCGGGTCGCGTTGAAGGACCTGGCCGGCGAGGACTGGATCTCGGGCGCGCACGGCATTCCCAACCGGGTCTGCCTGGAGTTTCTGGCCGAACAGACCGGAATCCGACCGCATGTGGCCTACGAGACGCGGGACTACGAGGTGACTTTGGCCCTGGTCGCCGCCGGCCTGGGCATTTCGCTGGTGCCGGTGACGGTGCTCGGCGACGTGGACTGCGACCGGCTGGCCGTGCGCCCGCTGGCCGGGATCAGGCCGGCACGGGAGATCTTCGTCGTGCACCGCAAGCGGCCGCCGCGGCTGGTGGCCGAGCTGGTCGGGCTGCTCACGCCGGATCGAGCAGGCTGACCACGCGGTTGCGGCCGCCGCGCTTGGCTTCGTACAAGGCGTTGTCCGCGGCCAGCAGCACCTGCTCCAGCACCGCGCCGGCCGTCGGGTGCACGGACACGCCGATGGAGGCGGACAAGGCGGAGATGGCCGCGCTGCCCTCGTCGACGGTCAGGTCCGCGATCGCGGTCCGGATCCGCTCCGCCACACGGATGGCGTCGGGCAGCGCGGCCCCGGGTAACAGCACCACGAACTCCTCGCCGCCGAACCGGCCCACCGCGTCCACGTCGCGGACCTGCTCGCACACGGTGTCCGCGACCTCGCGCAGCACCGCGTCGCCGACCAGGTGCCCGTGCGTGTCGTTGATCCGTTTGAAGTGGTCCAGGTCGATCATCAGCACGCCGAAATCGGCCCCCCGGTCCAGCTCCCGGGCGGCGGCGTCGTGCCAGGCCACCGAGTTGAGCACGCCGGTCTTGTGGTCGGTGGTGGCCGCCTCCTCGAACTGTCGCATGAGGACACCCCGGTGCAGCACCACGATCGGCAGCACCACCAGCGGCACCAGGTAGACGTGGGCCATCAGCACGATCGCGGTCAGCGCGCCCAGGCACAGCGTGGCCAGCTCCAGGGCGTTGACGTCCCAGCCGCCGAACAGCTCGCGGACCGTGAGATCGGGATAGCGCAGCTTCAACGCGATCGTCACCAGCGCGCTGTTGGTCGCGAAGAACACGGCCATGGCCGCCACGATGGCGACCAGGCCGCGCAGGTCACGGTCGAGGAACGGCAGCCCCGCGTTGACCGCGGCCATCACCGGGCGCACCGGCAGCACCGACAGCACCACCGTGGTGGCGGTGTAGATCACCCGGTGCGCCGGCCGGCTCTCCAGCCGCCGCCAGATCCGTTCCCACAGATGGCCGAAGATCAGCACCGTCAGCGTGACGGCCAGCCCCTGCGGCAGGTCCACGGCGCCGGCGAAGATCCACACCGACGTCATGTTCACGTGCACGGTGCTGGCCAGGAAGCGGCGCTGCCGCTCGGTGCGCCGGGACAGCTCGGCCTGCGCGATCCCGACCACCAGCAACACCCCGAAGCGCAGCCAGTCGCCGGCCGCCGGGGTCCGCCCGGGTAAGAGGAACGGCAGCACCACCGCCACCAGCTCGACCACGACGGTGAAGGCGATGAGCCCGGGCGACAGACGGCGGATGGCCCACTGCGCCGGCCGCACCAGCAACGCCCCGCCACCCCCTCCTCCTGTCCCGGCAGTATCGCCGGAGCCGGCCGGGTGTGCCAGCGCCGAACGCGCTCAACCGGCCAGCAGAACGAACAGCAGGGCCAGCGCCCCCGGCAGCACCTGCACCAGAAGGATGCGCCTGGTGGCTGTGAACGCGCCGTAAACGCCGGCCACGATCACACAGGCGAGGAAAAAGATCTCCGCCGGGCGGCTGCCGATCAGCCCCCAGATCAGCCCGGCGGCCAGGAAACCGTTGTAGAGGCCCTGATTGGCCGCCAGCGCCCTGGTCTGCTCGGCCAGCTCGGCCGACACGCCGAAGGCGGCCCGGGTGCGCGGCGCCGTCCACAGGAACATCTCCAGCACCAGGATGTAGACGTGGATCAGGGCGACCAGCGCGACCAGGACATTCGAGACGATGAGCATCGCGCCAGTCTGCTGGATCACGTTGCCCTCACGCCTGGCAGTGACACGATGGAGGGAGGACGAGGAGGTCATCGATGCACGGGTTGCCCCCGGCCGCCGTCGAACGACTGGCCCGGGCCGCGCGCTCCGGCGTGCGGACCTCGCTGCTGTCCGCGCCCTCGGCGGCCGGCATCAAGTCCGTCGGTCTGGAACCGGTCGGCGAGGTGATGGGCTGCGTGGTGCAGAGCATGGCGCCGCGCCAGCTGACGTACTTGCCGGCCTACAGCTACAACATCGCCGGCATCGCCCAGCCCTTCCTGGACGCCCTCAACACCGGCTACGCCACCGCGCTGGGCCGGCTGCGCGAGGAGGCCAAGGCGCTCGGCGCCGACGGCGTCGTCGACATCCGGCTCAGCACCAGCGACATGGGCAGCGGCGAGGAGTTCCTGGCCATGGGCACGGCCGTGCGGGCCCAGTCCAGCCGCCGGCCGCGGTCGCTGTTCACCACCGACCTGTCCGGCGGCGACGTGGCCAAGCTGATGCAGAGCGGCTGGGTCCCCGTGCACGTCGAATGGGCCGGCGACGCCCACGCCGTCTACATCGGCGCCAACACCCAGCTGCAGACCTCGTTCTACGCCGGCAACACCGAGGTCGACTCCTACACCGCGCTGATCAACCGGGTCCGGGCCGGCGCCCGCCGCCGGTTCCACGACATGGTGAGATCCGCACACGCCGACGGCGGCATCGTGTCCGACATGGCACTGTCCACCTGGAAGCCCGGCGAACAGCTCGTGGCCGCCCTCGCCGTCGTCTACGGCACCGCCATCGCCCAGTTCCACGCCGACGGGCCCGCCCCGGCCCGCACGCTGACCGTCATGCCGCTGCGTCGGCAGGGAGAGTAGTGATGACCACCGTCGACGGGATTCCCGAGGACGCCATGCGGCGCCTGGCCGAGATGAAACCCGGCCAGCAGACCTCGCTGTTCACCTCCGACCTGAGCGTCAACGAGTTCCTGCTGGTGCGGGAGGCCGGATTCCGCCCGCTGGGCATGGTGCTCGGCTCCAGCATCTACCACGTCGGCTTCCAGTTCGGCCGGTGGAGCAAGAACCAGGAGCTGGAGGTGCTGTCCAACGCCATGTACCACGCCCGGGAGCTGGCCATGACCCGGATGGAGGCCGAGGCCGACGTGCTCGGCGCCGACGGCATCGTCGGCGTCCGGCTGGAGATCGAGTTCAAGGAGTTCGGCAGCGACCTGGCCGAGTTCATCGCCGTCGGCACCGCGGTCAAGGCCGACGAGCCCGGGCAGTGGCGCAACAACACCGGCAAGCCCTTCACCTCGGACCTGTCCGGGCAGGACTTCTGGACCCTCGTGCAGGCCGGCTACGCCCCGCTGGGCATGGTCATGGGCACCTGCGTCTACCACGTGGCCCACCAACGCTTCTGGCAGGCGCTGGGCAACGTCGGGCAGAACGTGGAGATCCCGCAGTTCACCGAGGCGTTGTACGACGCCCGGGAGCTGGCCATGAGCCGGATGCAGGCCGAGGCCGAAGCGTTGCAGGCCGAGGGCATCGTCGGCGTGCAGCTGCTGTCGCTGCCGCACCAGTGGGGCGGGCACACCACCGAGTTCTTCGCCATCGGCACCGCGGTCAAGCCGCTGCGGGCCGACCACACCATCGCCAAGCCGCAGCTCGTGCTGCCGTTGGTGGACTGATGGCCGACAACATGTGGGACACCCACCTCGTGGTCGCCGCGCTGAAGGCCGACCGGGCCGACGTCGAGTCGTACACCCGGGTGCTCACCGAGACCCTCGGCGACGCCCTGCCCGCCGGCATGGTCGAAGTCGAGCGCAAGCGGGGCCTGTTCGGCCGGGGCGGGCAGGCCACCTCCGTGGTCGTGCGCACCCCCGACCGGCACCTGGAGCTGCGGGCAGCCAAGCACGGCGGCGTCGAGGCCGAGATCCGCCAGGTGGTGCGGGGCGTGGTCATCAGCCGCCGCCAGGTCGGCGTGGACGAGTGGCTGGCCGTGTTCGCCGAGGTCCTCAACGGCATCGCCGCCCAGGACGCCGCCGCCCGCGAAGCCCTCACCCGTCTCTTCGGCTCCTGACCAAGATCAAGGGACCGATCCTCTCGTTCAACGCCAGGAAGGGCCCCTTCACAACGGTCGACGTCATGATGGGGCCCTTCCTGACGTCCAACGCCCGAAAGAGTCCCTTCACCGCCTTCGTTAAGCGAACCGGGTCTCAGCTCACCACGAGGTTGAGGCGCTGGATTCCCCAGTCGTTGGCCTGGTTGCCCGGCAGCCACACGTCCACGATGTCGTCCTTGATCCAGCTGCCGATGTCGGCCGCGTAGCAGCTGCCGTAGCCGGGGACGGTGAATCTGGTGCCCCACGGGATGTTCCGGGCGTCGACCGCGCAGAAGCCGGGGCCGGCGTTGTAGCCCAGCGCCGTCTGGCCGGCGTCGTTGTAGGAGGTGACGCGGTAGTTGAGCACCGTGCCCTTGGGCAGGGACCACGCCGCCAGCTTGTTGTCGGCGCCGACCCGGTAGGAGGTGGAGATCTGTCCGATGGACGGCTCCGAGCCGCTGGCGTCCCTCATGGCGTAGATCTGGTAGTTCGCGTTCTGGCACGGGCTGGCGTCGGTGACCGTCAGCGTCGGCTGGCCCCAGTCGCTGATCCACTGCAGCGCCTGGCCGTTGCGGAAGGCCCGGTAGGCCACCGCGCCCGGCACCCGGTTGAAGGTGAAGGTCACCGCGGTGCCGGAGACCCCGCCGCTGACGCCCGACGGCGCCGGCAGCCGGCCGCTGACGTCGACCGGCGGGACCAGGGTCCCGGGGCCGTGTCCGCCGGTCACCGGACGGTCCGGGATCGTGCCCGTGTAGAAGTGCTGACACGCGGGGAAGGCCGTCGCCGCTTGCGCGGGCGCGGCCGCCACCGCGATCGAGGTGATCATCATCGCGGCGGCGAGCAGGATGGAGGAGCGCATCGTGGAGCCTCTCTGCGGCAGGGGTGCGGAGAGACGGACAGCGGGGTGGTGTGGGAGCGAGGGCGCGTCACGCTCCCACACCACGGCTGCCGCCCACTTGAGGCGACCCTCCGCTCTACGCGGCGGGCGGCCCGGTGGGTTCACGTCGTACCCAGACCGTAAGTGGCCTAGACCACAACGTCAATGGGTCTAGACCTTTTTCGGGGAGTTCCCCACAAGACGAAAGACTGGTGAACCGTGGAGAACGCACCTTGGCCGCAGGCCGCCGCGACCGGCAACGGATCCCTGCCCGGGACCGACCCCGGCGAGGCCAACCGGGTCGTCGCCGGCGAGCTGCCCGACCTGCCCCACCTGGCCGAGCTGCCGGCGCGCGGCGTCGGCGCCGACATGATCGGCCGGTCCGCCGGCCTGCTCGTCGACCTCGCCGTCGAGGTCGTGCCCTCCGGCTACCGGGTCGCCGCCCGCCCCGGCCGTGACCACCGCCGGGCCGTCGACCTGCTGCGCTTCGACCTCGACGCCTTCCAGGACGCCGTCGAGGACGCCAAGCCCGCCGTGGTCAAGGTCCAGGTCGCCGGTCCGTGGACCCTCGCCTCCCTGGTCGAGCTGCCGCGGGGCCATCGAGTCCTCACCGACCCGGGGGCTCTCCGGGAGTTCGCCGCCTCCCTGTCCGAGGGCATCGCCGCCCACGTCGCTGAGGTCGCCAAACGGACCAGTGCGAACGTCGTGGTGCAACTGGACGAGCCCATGCTGCCCTCCGTGCTGCGGGGCATGCTGCCCACGCCGTCCAAGCTCGGCCACGTCGCCCCCGTCCCCGAGCCCGAGGTTCGTGAGCTGCTCGGCGCCGTCATCGAGGCCGCCCGTCGGGCCACCGGGCAGCCCGTCGTCGTCCACTGCTGTGCCGACGAGCCCCCGCTGCGCCTCATCCGCGCCTCCGGCGCCGACGCCCTGGCCTTCGACCTCACCCTCCTTCGCCAGGCCCCCGCCGCCGTCCTCGACGAGATCGGCGAGACCTGGGACGACGGCGCCGTGCTGTTCCTCGGCCTGGTTCCCACCACCGCCCCCGCCCAGCCCGTCACCCTCAAGTCCCTCGCCCAGCCCGCCTTCGAGCTCGCCGACAAGCTCGGCTTCCCCCGCTCCCGCCTCGCCGAGCGCGCCCTGCCCACCCCCGCCTGCGGCCTCGCCGTCGCCGACCACACCTGGGCCCGCCGCGCCATGTCCCTGTCCCGCGACCTCGCCAAGGCCTTCGTCGAGCCCCCCGAAACCTGGTGACCAGCGCTTTCCCCGTTGTCCACAGGGGCTGGGTTATCCACAGCCACCCCGCTCCCAAGATCGACTCCGCCCACCGCTGAGTAGGCTGGCAGCGGGGCGGCCTCCCCTGGGAGTGGTGGGGGCTGGGGTTGGTCGGTGCATGCCCGGCCATGGCTTTCGGGATCTGGTGCGCTCGCCCCCAGTGGACCCGGGCGGGCCTCAGGGTGGGTTGGTCCGGACGATCTCTTGACCGCGGGCGGAGTGTGACGTAGCTTTCATCTCAACAAATTAGGATACTTTATTAACTGTTTTGGGCTCCGCCGCCACCGGCCCCTGCACCGGAGGACCCCATGAGAGTTGGAACGGCAGCGATCGCGGTGCTGGCCGCGGTGGCATCGGTGAGCTTCGCCGTGCCCGCGGAGGCGGCGACGACGGCGCAGATCAGGGTGGACCAGGTCGGCTATGCGACCGGGGAGGCGAAGGCCGCCTATCTGATGGGCACGTCCTCGAATGCCGGGGCGTCGTTCTCCGTGGTGGACGCCGGCGGCAAGTCGGTGCTGACCGGCAAGGTGGGCGCGAGCACGGGCAAGTGGAGCACGGCCTACTCGGCGGTCTACCCGATCGACATCTCGGCCCTGAAGACGGCGGGCACCTACCAGGTCAAGGTCGGCAGCACGGTGTCGCCCGCCTTCAAGGTGGGCACGGCGGCGAGCCTGTTCTCGCCGGTGGCCGACGACGTGGTGAAGTTCTTCCAGGTGCAGCGGGACGGCTCGGACGTGATCCCGGGCGTGCTCAACCGCAAGCCGAGCCACCTCACCGACAAGACCGCGTCGGTGTACACCGTGCCGACCTTCACCGGTGACGACACCATCAGCAGCACGATGTCCAAGACCGGGGCGACGATCGACGCCTCGGGCGGCTGGTTCGACGCGGGCGACTTCCTGAAGTTCACGGAGACGACCTCGTACGCGGTGACCAATCTGCTGCTGTCGGAGCGGGCCCGCCCGAGCGCCTCCCTGAACGCCGAGGCCCAGTATGGCCTGGACTTCCTGAGCAGGATGTGGGACGCCAAGAACGGCGTGCTGTACGCGCAGGTGGGTGTGGGCGGCGGCAGCAGCAAGGAGAACTTCGTCGGCGACCACGACGTCTGGCGGCTGCCGGAGGCCGACGACAAGCTGAGCGTGAAGGCCGGCGACGAGAACTACTACATCAAGTACCGCCCGGTGTTCGCGGCCAACAAGGCGGGCCAGAAGATCAGCCCGAACCTGGCCGGCCGGGTGGCGGCGGCCTTCGCCGTGGCGGCGCAGAACCTGGCCGCCACCGATAAGGCGAAGGCGACCCAGTACCTGGGCACAGCGGCCGCGGTCTACGGCCTGGCCGACACCGCCGGCGGCAGCATCGTCTCGGCCTACCCGCACGGCTACTACCCGGAATCCTCCTATCTGGACGACGTGGAACTCGGCGCGACCGAGCTGGCGCTGGCCGGCGCCGCGCTCGGTGACAATCGGGCCGGCGGCTGGGCCACCGACGCCGGCAAGTGGGCCAAGGCGTACCTGGCCAGCAGCGACCGGGGCACACTCAACGTCTACGACACCAGCGCGCTCGGCCACGCCGACCTGATCAAGGTGCTGCGCCAGGCCAACGCCCCCAAACTGGACGTCACCGAGGCGCAGCTGACCGGCGATCTGGCCCGGCAGTTGTCCGACGGCGTGACCGAGGCGGCCAAGAGCCCGTTCCGCACGGGCGCCTCGGTCACCGACTTCGACGTGGCCAGCCACAGCTTCGGCTTCGTGGCCACCGCCCTGCTCTACGGCCAGCTGACCGGCAAGCACGACTACGACGCGTTCGCCACCCAGCAGCGCGACTTCGCCCTCGGCTCCAACGCGTGGGGCACCTCGCTGGTGGTCGGCGTCGGCAGCACCTTCCCGCACTGCATGCAGCACCAGGTGGCCAACCTGGCCGGCAGCCTGACCGGCGGGACCAAGGTGGCGGTCGGCGCGGTGGTCAATGGCCCGAACAAGGCCAGCCTGTTCACCGAGATCGACAGCCTTCCCGACGGCGGCAAGTCCTGCGGCGTCACCTCCTTCAAGACCTACGACTCCAGCACGTCGCGCTACATGGACGACGTGCGCACCTGGCAGAGCTCGGAGCCGGCGATCGACTTCACCTCGACCGCCGCGCTCGCGTTCAGCCTGACTGCGGCAGGCTGACGGCAGGGAAGAGAGGCCGCCCGGTCCCCAGGTCGGGCGGCCTCTCGTCGTGTCAGCACACGGCCTTGGGCGGCGCCCCGGTGAGGAAGTACTTGTCCACCAACGCGATCACGCAGGCGTTGCCGGTGGCGTAGAGCTCGTGGCCGCCACCGTCGTGATAGACGGATCCGCTGCCCGGCACCCGGGACACCACCCGCTCGGTCGCCGGGAAGTCACCCCAGGACCCGACGGCCAGCAGCGGGGGCAACCCACCGGGCAGCGGGCGCGGCGGATTGTCCACAGTGGCGGGCCAGCCCACACAGGCCAGCGTGAACGGAATCATCGTGCCGGCCGCACCGAGCACCGGGTCGACGCGGTGTAATCGAGCTATGCTCGCCCGCAGGTCGGCGAGACTGCGCGGCGCCGGCCACTCATGGCACTCCGACACCGGATATCCCATGCCGGGCGCCGGGAACGCCGACGTGTCGCCCCGGGCGGCCTTGGCCAGGTCGGCCGCCAGCTGTGGGAAGTCGGCGTGGTCGCTGTGGATCAGCCGCCCGGCCAGGGCCACCTTCGAATTCCAGTCGTCGAGCGCCGACGCCGCGACCTGAGCGACGTCCTGGCCGTGCAGGGCGCAGGTGACCTCGGCGGCACACCAGTCCGAGAACCGGTGTAATCGCAGCACGTTGTCCCGGGCGATGGCGTCCTGGACGCGGTCGAAGTCACCACCGTGGTCGCCGCTGCCGTCGATGACCATGGTCCGGACGCGGTCGGGGTACAAGTCGGCGTAGCTCTGGCCGTACACGCCGCCGTAGGAGCCCATGTAGAGGTTGAGCCGGGACTGCCCCAACGCCTGCCGGATGGCGTCCATGTCCCGGACGTTGGCCAGCGTGTCCATGTGGTCGAACAGCGCCGGATCCTGGGCACGGCAGGCGTTCGCGGCGGCCGCGTTGGATGTCGCCAGCTGGGTGAAGCCGGCCGGTGAGCTCGGTGGTGTCGGCGGCCCGTTGTGCGGCAACGTCTTCAGGCACGACCAGTCGATCGTCGGCATGCTGGCCCCGCCCTGCCCGTAGCCACGGGGGTCCCAGGTGACGATGTCCATGTGCTGCCGCAGCTGTGCGAACGGCTGCGTGCCCGGCGACAGCACGCCGGTGCCCATGATCTTGATGCCCGGCGCGCCGGGCCCGCCGTAATTCACCAGCACCGTGCCCTGCGAGGGGCCGGTCGCCTTCAACCGTCCCAACGCGAGCGTGACCGCGCGGCCGTCGGGGTGTTGCCAGTCCAGCGGCACCGTGATGGTGGCGCATTCCATGCCGTTGTCGCACGGCCCCCAGCCCAGCGCCGGTTGCGCCGCGGGCGTGAGGGGCACTGTGATTGCCGTGAGTGCCAGGAGCAGCGGTTTCATGCCTCGACGATGCCGCGGGCGGGCCCGGGTCCGCCTCTGTCTGGCGACCTGTTCTCATCTCTGTCTCCAGACAGATGTGCGGCCGGCACGCGTCCACTAGCGTTGCGGACATGCCATCACGACGGCTCGTGCTGGAGGAGTGCGTATGCGCAGTCCTCTATGTCGTCCTGTTGTTGGCGTTCAGCGGCTTGCACGTGCCGGCTCCGGTGTGGCTGCGGGTGCTGATGCTGGTGGCGACCGTGGTCCCGGCGGGGTTGCGCCGGGTGTGGCCGCTGCCGGTGTTCGCGTTCGTGCTGACCATGACGTGGCTGTCGGTGTTGCTCGGCATTCTGGTGGATCCGTTCCTGGCGGCGGGTTTCTGCCTGTACACCGTGATGGTCGAGACCGACCGACACCGGTGGTGGGCGCTGGCGGTCGTCGTGCTCGGCGGGGCCGGCGCGCTGGTCGGACGGGGCGTGACCGGGCCGTTCTGGACGTTCACCAACGTCGGCGCCACGCTGTTCGGCGCGCTGGTGCTGGGCGGGGCGTGGGCGATCGGCCGGGCCGTGCGCAGAAGTCGTTGTTACGCAAGGCAGGTCGCTGAGCAGGCGGTGGTGGCCGAGCGGCTGAGGATCGCCCGCGAGCTGCATGACGTGGTGGCGCACAGCCTCGGCGTCATCGCGGTGAAGGCCGGCGTCGCCAACCACGTGCCCGAGAGCGCGCCGGACGCGGTGCGGGTGATCGAGTCGACCAGCCGCCAGGCGCTGGCGGAGATGCGACGGATGCTGGGCGTGCTGCGGGCCGAGGAGCCGCTGCGCCCCGCGCCGGGGCTGACCGAGTTGCCGGAACTGGTCGAGGTGGCCAGGGAAATGGGGGTGGAAGTGAGCATGGAGGTGCGTGGCGGCCCACTGCCGGACGGAGCCGACCTCGCCGTCTACCGGATCGTGCAGGAGGCGCTGACCAATGTCGTCAAACACGCGGCCCCCACCAGCTGTCAGGTGCTGGTGGACGTCACCGAGACCGAGGTTCGGGTGGACGTCACCGACCTGGGCCGCCAGAACGGGCTGAGAGGCATGCGGGAACGGGTCGCGATGTTCGAGGGCGCGTTGACCGCGGGACCTCGCCCGGGCGGCGGATTCGCCGTGTCGGCAAGGCTTTCCTGTGACTAGTGTCCTGGTCGCCGACGATCAGGCGTTGCTGCGCGGCAGCTTTCGCACGCTCATCGACAACGATCCGGGCCTGGTCACGGTCGGCGAGGCCGAGAACGGTGACGAGGCGGTCGAGCTGGCCCGGCGGCGCCGGCCGGACGTGGTGCTGATGGACATCCGCATGCCCGTGCTGGACGGAGTCGAGGCCACCCGCCGGATCTGCGCCGAGCTGTCCAGCAAGGTGCTGGTGCTGACCATGTTCGACCTGGACCAGTACGTGTACGCCGCGCTGCGGGCCGGGGCGAGCGGCTTCCTGCTCAAGGACACGCCGCCGGCCGAGCTGCTGGCCGCGATCCACGTCGTGGCCGGTGGGGAGGCGCTGCTGTCGCCTTCGGTCACCCGGCGGCTGATCGAGGAGTTCAGCCGGCTCCCGGAGCCGTCGCGGCCTTCGCTGACCGGCGTCACCGAGCGCGAGGTGGAGGTGTTGCGACTGGTGGGCCGCGGACAGTCCAACGCGGAGATCGCCGGTCGGCTGCACCTGGGCATCGGCACCGTCAAGACCCACGTCAGCCACCTGCTCGCCAAGTTCGCCGTGCGGGACCGAGCACAACTGGTCGTGGTCGCCTACGAAAGCGGCCTGATCACCCCCAATGTCGGTTCAGTTTGATCATGGAACTCACTCGGGAGGGCGATTCATCCTTTTTAACAAACGCCTGTGAACGGCATCAAAACCGGCTGTGAGCTGCCTGGATATGAATTGGTTCACCTATCGGCCGATCGAACCCTGGCAATCCGGACAGGGAACTCTTAAGGTCTTCACGGTCTCCTCTTCAGCTTCTCCGCAGGTGGATACCCGAGGCTTGCCGCATGGGTCGAAATTCCGGGCCGGCGTGGACGCGCCACCGAGTGCTGGTGATGCTCGCTGCCGTGGTCGCCGGCGCCGGGCTGGCTGCCGTGGTGGTCGGCGTGGACAGTGACGTCGTCGCGTCCCCGGTGTCCGGCGAGGCCCAGCCTCAGGCCCGCGCGGCCGCCGCAACGAACACGCTGAGCAGCGCCGCGAAGCCCAAGCCGACGACCTCCGTCGACGCCACCTCGGTGCCCGCGGCCGACCCGAACCAGGTGCTGGCCGCCGCGATGGCCCCGCTGAACGCCGACAAGACCGGCGACTTCTCCGTCGCCGTGCTCAACCAGGACACCGGCGTCTCCGCCAGCTTCAACGCCGACGAGACCTACGACACGGCCAGCATCGTCAAGGCCGACATCCTGGCCGTGCTGCTGTACCAGGCCCAGCAGCAGGGCAGCCCGCTCACCAACGACGAGGACGCCGCCGCCACCAAGATGATCGAGGCCAGCGACAACGACGCCGCCACGACGCTGTGGGACGACGTGGGCAGCGCCGCCGGCATGGCCACCGCCAACACGGCGTTCGGGCTGAAGAACACCGTGCCGGGCGCGGACGACTACTGGGGCCTGACCACCACGACCGTGGCCGACCAGCTGACCGTGATGAACGTGTTGACCTCGTCGAAGTCGCTGTTGGGTCCCAAAGCCCGGTCGTACGCCGCGAACCTGATGCACCAGATCGAGCCGGACCAGGTGTGGGGCGTGTCGGCGGCGGCCGACGCCGGCACCACGCCGGCGCTGAAGAACGGCTGGCTGCCCGTCGACTCCGACAACGACCTGTGGGCGGTCAACAGCATTGGACAGGTCAGCCACGGCGGTCACAACTACCTGGTGGCCTACCTGTCCAGCTCGCAGCCGGACGAGCAGACCGGCATCGACCAGGCCTCTTCCGTCTGCAAGGCTGCCGTTGCGGCAATTGCCGGCCGATGACTAATGCGAATGTGGTTCATGTATGACCCCGATCGGGTCGCGGATGGCCGCATTCACTGGTCCGAACGGCCTCAACGGGGCAGACAACGGCGCGCCGAGGCGGACAATGACGGGATGAAGTGGTTCCCGTGGCGGCGCCGTCACGCCGAGCACGACACCGCACCCCTCGAGCCGGACTCGGAGCAGGTGGCGGAGTGGCTGGAACCGGCCACCGAGAACCCGCGGGCCCGGGCCGAGCGGTTCTGGGAGCGCTGGCACGAGCTGTTGCCGCAGATCAACTCCGCCCTCGGCGACAGCGAGCCGAAGCGGATCGAGCACCTGTTGTGCGAGGAGGTCGCGGCGATCCATCCGGAGCTGCACTTCTCGGTGGAACGCGGCCAGCGCGCCGTCTACGCCCTCGTGGTCACCGGCCAGGAGCGCCCCGACCTGCGGCCCTACACCGACGCCTGGCAGCGGGCCGCGCCGTCGGAGGACATGATCTGGGAGTACCACGACTCGGTGCCGCCGGTGCCGGATCCGACCGAGGTCACCGTCAACATCGGCGAGCACCGGCTGCGGCTGGCCGACGTTCGGGTGGCGGCCCAGGTCGACCGGGACGCCGGCGTGGTCGACGTGGCCGTGCACCATCCGCAGCTGGCCGCGCTGACCGACGAGGCCCGCACCGCGATGACCTTCCTGCCCCTCGACGCCACCCTCGGCGAACGGCTGGCCGCCGAGCGGCTGCGCCGGGTCGAGGCCGCGGAGACCGTCCCCGAGCACGCCATCACGCTGCTGGAGCTGCGGACCATCGTGCGTGGACTGGCCGGGCAGGACGCCGACGGCAATCCCCTGGGGGCGGACCACTCCGAACGCTGAGGCCGTCCTCATCGCAGCGCTGACGCGCGGCGCGGATTCGGGTCGTTACCCCACTGGGCGACCTGGCCCGGCGCGGGCCACGGTGGGCCGGAACTGTCGGGGGTGGCCGCTAATCTAGGCCCGTGACCAGCACCGAAGACGTTCCCGACGAGGTTCGCGCCCACTACGGCGAGCTCGCCGAGCAGATCCGTGGACACCAGTTCCGGTACTACGTCCTGGACTCGCCGACGATCACCGACGGCGAGTTCGACGTGCTGCTGCGGGAACTGCAGGCCATCGAGGACAAGCACCCCAGCCTGGTCACGCCGGACTCGCCCACCCAGCGGGTGGGCGGCGCCTTCTCCACCGATTTCACCGCCGTCGACCACCTGGAGCGGCTGCTCAGCCTGGACAACGTCTTCAACACCGAGGACCTCCAGGCCTGGGCCGAGCGCGTGCACAAGGAGATCGGCGAGGACTCGCACTTCCTGTGCGAGCTCAAGATCGACGGCCTCGCGCTGAACCTGTTGTACGAGGACGGCCGGCTGGTGCGGGCGCTGACCCGCGGCGACGGCCGCACCGGCGAGGACGTGACGCTCAACGTCCGCACCATCAAGGACATCCCGGAGCGGCTGACCGGCGCCGAGGAGTTCCCGACGCCCAGGCTGGTCGAGGTGCGCGGCGAGGTGTTCTTCCGGGTGGAGGACTTCGAGGAGCTCAACGCCGGCCTGGTCGAGGCGGGCAAGCCCCCGTTCGCCAACCCGCGCAACTCGGCCGCCGGCTCGCTGCGGCAGAAGGACCCGAAGATCACCGCGAGCCGTCCGCTGCGCTTCATCTGCCACGGCCTGGGCAAGCGCGAGGGCTTCGAGCCGCAGCGCCAGTCCGACGCCTACCGCGCGCTGGCCGCGTGGGGCCTGCCGGTGTCGCCGCACACCAAGCTGGTCAAGGGCATCGGCGAGGTCGAGGCGCACATCGCCTACTGGGGCGAGCACCGGCACGACGCCGAGCACGAGATCGACGGCATCGTGATCAAGGTGGACGAGGTGGCGCTGCAACGCCGTCTCGGCTCCACCTCGCGGGCCCCGCGCTGGGCGATCGCCTACAAGTACGCGCCGGAGGAGGCCACCACCAAGCTGCTGGACATCCAGGTCGGCGTCGGCCGCACCGGTCGGGTGACGCCGTACGCCGTGACCGAGCCGGTGCTGGTGGCCGGGTCCACGGTGTCGCGGGCGACGCTGCACAACGCGTCCGAGGTCAAGCGCAAGGGCGTGTGGATCGGCGACACGATCGTCATCCGCAAGGCCGGCGACGTCATTCCCGAGGTGCTGGGGCCGGTCATCGACGTCCGCCCGGACGACGCCTACGAGTTCGTGATGCCGACCGACTGCCCGGAGTGCGGCACCACGCTGCGCTACGAGAAGGAGGGCGACGCCGACATCCGCTGCCCCAACCAGCAGTCCTGCCCGGCCCAGTTGCGGGAACGGCTGTTCTACCTGGCCAGCCGCAAGGCGCTGGACATCGAGGTGCTCGGCTACGAGGCGGCGACCGCGCTGCTGGAGGCCGGCGTGCTGGAGGACGAGGGCGACGTGTTCGACCTCGACGAGGAGAAGCTGCTGCGGACCGAGCTGTTCCGGGCCCAGGACAAGAAGTCCGAGCTGGGCTACAAGCTGTCGGCCAACGGCGAGCGGCTGCTGGACAACCTGGCCGCGGCCAAGGACCGGGACCTGTGGCGGGTGCTGGTGGCGCTGTCGATCCGCCACGTCGGCCCGTCGGCGGCGCGGGCGCTCGCGGTCACGTTCGGCTCCATCGACCGGATCTTCGCCGCCAGCGAGGAGGAGTTGGCGGCGGCCGACGGCGTCGGCGCGACCATCGCGGCGGCGGTGCTGGAGTGGCACGAGTGGGAGTGGCGCCGGGACATCATCGAGAAGTGGCGCGCCGCCGGCGTGCGCATGGCGGAGGAGCAGGACGCCTCGACGCCGCGGGTGCTGGAGGGCCTGTCCATCGTCGTCACCGGCACGCTGCCCAACCTCTCCCGGGACGAGGCCAAGGAGGCGATCATCGTGCGCGGCGGCAAGGCCGTCGGCTCGGTGTCGAAGAAGACCTCGTTCGTGGTGGTCGGCGAGAGCCCGGGATCCAAGTACGACAAGGCGATCCAGCTCAAGGTGCCGGTGCTGGACGAGGACGGCTTCCGGGTGCTGCTGGCCCAGGGGCCGGAGGCGGCGACCGAGGTGGCCGTCATCGGGGCCGAGGAAGAGGAGGAGGCCTCAGCGGACGAATAGGTCGAAGACGTTGCCGGCCATGGACGGCCATTCGGTCATCATCTGGCCGTAGGGGTCGGGCGGCGTGGTCGAGGGCAGCAGGTCCCTCGGCTGCGGCGCCGACCTCGGCGCGCTGCTGGTGACCGGCGGCGCCGGCACCTCCTTGGTCACCACCAGCACCTTCGTCTGCGGCGCCGGCTGCTGCACGATGATCGTGGTCGGCGGCTGCTGGGTGGGCGTCGCCGAGGTGGTGGTCGGCGTCGGCGCCGGCGTCTGGCCGGCGTTGCGCACGTCGGTCGCCTGGTCGCTGGCGTGCTGGACCGCCATCACCGCGACCACTGCCGCGAAGGTGATGCCGGTGATGCCGGCCGACACGGCGAGTGCTGCCTCGGGGTGCACCACCCGGTGATGGCCGCGCATCACGTCTCCTTGCTTCGGGCCGAGCCCATGCCCTGGCCGCCCCGGAACGTACTGGAGGAGTCGTGGCCAATCCAAGCCGTTGTCCGGGAACCCACACGGTCTTAGCTCGATCGAATGAATTGGCCCCGTTGCCGTTGCGGCCCGGCCAGGGCACGGTCGGGGGATGCTGCAAGCCTGTCTGAACGGGGATCGGCCGCGGGGCGCGCATCCCGCGCTGCCGGTGACGCCTCAGGAGTTGGCCGCCGACGCCGCGGCGGTGGCCGAGCTCGGCGTGACCGCCCTGCACGTGCATCCGCGCGATGTTGCCGGGTTGGAGGTGATCGCCGGACCCGAGGTGGCCACCGCCGTCTCGGTGATCCGGGCTGCCGTGCCGGGCGTGGAGATCGGCGTGACCACCGGGGCGTGGATCCAGCCCGATCCGGTGCGCCGCGCCGAGCTCGTCGCCGGGTGGGCCGGTCTCGCCGCCGGCCGGCCCGACACCGCTTCCGTGAACGTGCACGAGGATGGGTGGCGGGAGGTCTGCGCCGCGCTGCACGCCGCCGGCATCGGCATCGAGCTCGGAGTCTTCCACCTGCCGGCGGCGCAGGCCTTGCGCGCCAAGGGAATCCCGCCCGGCGTGGTCCGGGTGCTGGCCGAGGTCCAGCCCGGCGACCGGCCGGATCCCTTGCTGGAGGCGCTTTCCTGGGTCGAGCCGCCGATTCTGTTGCACGGACAAGAAGAAGACGCGTGGCCCGTGCTCGGCGAGGCGGTGCGGCTCGGGCTCTCCACCCGGATCGGCCTGGAGGACACCCTGCACCGCCCCGACGGCACACTTGCTCTCGGCAACGCCGACCTGGTCTCGGCGGTCCGAGCGATGCTCGCAACCGGGTGATATTGCCGGCGCGGCAACGGGGCCAGGAGTGGAGGCCGGTCCACCGAGGTGGGTGGGCGTCGGTTCGCAAGCGGGTGATATTGCCGGCGCGGGGCGACGAACGGCGCGCCTCGGTGGGTGGGCGCTGGTGCGGAGCCCGGTGGTGTGAGGGCGGTGGTCGGCCCATGGCGGTGGGCCGACGACGGCTCAGAACCGGGTGATGAGCAGGTTGGGGTCGTTCTGGGTGCGGTAGGCGGCGCTGGCCACGTAGACCGACTTGCCGCGCACGGCGATGGACGTCGGGTTGGACAGGCCGTTGGTCGCGGTCAGGGCGATGGTGTGGCTGCCGTCGGGATGGATCACGGCGAGCTGGCTGCTGGCGTTGATGGCGGCGAGGACGTCGCGGCCGTCGAAGGTGAAGTCGTCGATGCCGGGCAGGCCGGTGGCGCGGGTCTGGATCGCGCCGGCCGAGCCGTCACGCTGGACCGGGATCCGCAGCAGCGTGCCGTTGTCGGTGTTGCTGACCCACACCGCCCCGGCGTGCACCTTGATGCCGTTGGAGCCGAAGCCGGTGACCTTGGCCAGCGGGCCGCCCTGCGCCCAGATCGCCGGGGCGCCGCCGTTCAGCGGGATCCGCCACACCTGCCCGGCCGAGGAGTCGGTGGCGTAGAGGGTGCGGCCGTCCAGGGCGAGGCCGTTGACGAAGCCGGCCGGCAGGGCAGCGAACAGCTTGGCGCCGCCGCCGCGGCCGATCCGGTAGACGCCGGTCTGGTCGCCGGCGTTGACGTTCACGTAGAGGGCGCCGTCCGGGGTGCGCACGATGCCCCCGGTGCGGCCGGGCAGCTGGGCCAGGATGGTGACCTGGCCGGACGGGCTCACCCTGGCCACCTGGGCGGCCGGGCTGAACGTCAGATCGGCGGAGCCGTCCGGCTCCAGCGTGATGTTCTCCGGCTGCTGGAGGTGGCTCAGGTCGAAGTGCACCACCCGATCCGTCGACGCCCAGGCGGGCGTGGTGGCGGTGACCGTCGCGAGCGCCACGGCCGCGACAACCGCGCTGATTCGGAACACGATGCTCTCCATTCGCTACGGGAAGCTGCCCCGAGTATCCCGGCGAAATTGCTCGGAATCGGCGCCCCGTAGCCTGGGAGAATTCTCAAAGTTTACTCAAGTATTACTATCGCCGCAGGTCAGCGCGGTGTTGGCGGGAATTGGGCCGCATGGCGCACGCCTGGTCGGGCAATCGCCGCGCGACAAAACCACATTGCCGCTCAGTCCGGCAGGACCACCGACACGATGCCGGCGAGGTGGGCCAGGCGGGCCAGTTCGGCGGCGCGGAACATGGGCCCGCCGGGGCGGCCGACCAGCAGCACCCGCTCGGGCTTGCCCAGGGGCGTGGCGGCCAGCTCCGTGCCGAGCTCCTGCCAGGTCTCGGGCACCCAGTCCTCCTCGCCGTCGAGGATGGTGGCGCGGGGCAGCGGCATCCACGGCACCGAGACCATGCGCGTCTCGGGGGCGGCGGGGCTGGCGGCCAGCCGGTGCACGCCCTCGCCGTCGTGGGTGATGACCAGGGCCCAGCCGGCCCGCACGATGCGCGGCACGCCCTCGGCGAAGATCGCCAGACCCTGGTCGGGCTGGGCGGCGATCTCCTCGACCAGCTCCAGCTCGCGGTGGGTGTTGAGCACGCCGGCGTAGGGCCGCACGGCGTCGACCTCGACGCCCTCGATGGACTCGGCGGCGGTGATCAGGGCGTCCGGCAGGCGGCCGGACGGCAGCTCGACGACGAGGTCGTCGATGGCCAGGCCGGGGGAGCGCTCCACCACGTCCACGCTGAGGATGTCAGCCCCGATCTCACCGAGCGCGGTCGCCACCGCGCCCAGCGTGCCGGGTCGGTCCGGGAGCTGGACCCGGATCAGGAAGGACACCGCGGAACGCCTCCATGCCTTGGCTCGTGGCGCGGGACCCTGCCGCCCGCACCCGGCCGCCGATTGTCGCAGACCGGCGGCGCGGATGAGGATCGTCGTCCGAGTGCCGGGAAACCGCACCACCCGTGATACCCGTTCGGAGCTGCGCGCACACGCGTCCTAGACTCGGTCGGTCATGCCCGCAAGCCCCGCTCACTCTTGGAGGAGCACCTCCGCATGCCCAGCATCTCCCGAGACGAGGTGGCACACCTCGCCCGGCTGGCCAGGTTGGCCGTGACAGATGACGAGCTGGACCTGTTCGCCGGCCAGCTCGACACCATCCTGAACGCGGTGGCCCAGGTCGGCGAGGTTTCCCAGCAGGACGTGCCGCCGACCTCGCACGCCGTGCCGCTGACCAACGTCTTCCGCGAGGACGTCGTCCGCCCGTGCCTGACCCAGCAGCAGGCGCTGTCCGGCGCGCCGGCCGCCGAGGAGGGGCGCTTCCGCGTGCCCCGGATCCTGGGGGAGGAACAGTGAGCGAGCTCATTCGTCTGTCCGCGGCCGACCTTGCGGACAAGATCCACAAGCGTGAGGTCTCCGCGGTCGAGGTCGCGCAGGCCCACCTGGACCGCATCGCCGAGGTCGACGGCGCGGTCAACGCCTTCCTGCACGTCAACACCGAGGGCGCGCTGGCCGCGGCGGCCAAGGTCGACGAGCAGGTCGCGGTGGGCGAGATCGCCTCGCCGCTGGCCGGCGTGCCGCTGGCCCTCAAGGACGTGCTGACCACGGTCGACGAGCCCACCACGGTCGGCTCCAAGATCCTCGAGAACTGGCTGCCGCCCTACGACGCCACGGTCACCGCGCGGCTGCGCGCGGCCGGCATCGTGATCCTCGGCAAGACCAACATGGACGAGTTCGCGATGGGCTCCTCCACCGAGAACTCGGCCTACGGCCCGACCCGCAACCCGTGGGACCTTGACCGCATCCCGGGCGGCTCGGGCGGCGGCTCGTCGGCCTCGCTGGCCGCGTTCGAGGCCCCGCTGGCCATCGGCACCGACACCGGCGGCTCGATCCGCCAGCCGGGCGCGGTCACCGGCACCGTCGGCGTGAAGCCGACCTACGGCACGGTCTCCCGCTACGGCCTGGTGGCCTTCTCCTCCTCGCTGGACCAGGCCGGCCCCTGCACCCGCACGGTGCTGGACGCGGCGCTGCTGCACGAGGTGATCGCCGGCTACGACCCGATGGACTCCACCTCGATCAACGCCCCGGTGCGTCCGGTCGTCGAGGCCGCCCGCCAGGGCGCGACCGGCGACCTCAAGGGCGTCAAGGTCGGCGTGGTCAAGGAGTTCCGCGGCGAGGGCTACCAGCAGGGCGTGCTCGACTCCTTCGACGCCGCCGTGCAGCAGCTGCGCGAGCTGGGCGCCGAGGTGGTCGAGGTCTCCTGCCCGCACTTCAAGTACGCGCTGGGCGCCTACTACCTGATCGCGCCGAGCGAGGCCTCGTCCAACCTCGCCCGCTTCGACGCGATGCGCTACGGCCTGCGGGTCGACGACGGGGCGCTGGGCGAGCTGTCGGCCGAGCAGGTCATGTCGCTGACCCGGGAGGCCGGCTTCGGCCCCGAGGTCAAGCGGCGCATCATCCTCGGCACCTACGCCCTGTCGGCCGGCTACTACGACGCCTACTACGGCTCGGCCCAGAAGGTCCGCACGCTCATCTCGCGGGACTTCGCCGCCGCGTTCGAGCAGGTGGACGTGCTGGTCGCGCCGACGACGCCGACCACCGCGTTCAAGATCGGCGAGCGGATCGACGACCCGCTCGCGATGTACCTCAACGACCTGTGCACCATCCCGGCCAACATGGCCGGCAACGGCGCGATGAGCGTGCCGTGCGGCCTGGCCGCCGACACCGGCCTGCCGGTGGGCCTCCAGGTGATGGCGCCCGCGCTGGCCGACGAGCGGATGTACCGCGTCGCCGCCGCGTACGAGGTCGCCCGCGACGCCGCCCAGGGCGGTCCGCTGATCAACCGTGTGCCCGAACTGGAGGCGATCTCCCGATGAACGTGAACAAGGCCCGCCTGGCCATCTCGATCATCGGCTCGGCCATCGGTGTGGTCGCGGCCGGCGCGCAGGCCCGCAAGGCGCTGCAGAAGGGCGACAAGCTGTCCCTGGTCAACGCGATCGCCAGCGTGCTGGTTGCGGTCACCGGTGGGGCGCTGGCGATCCGTGGGGCACGAAAGGACGGCGCGGAGTGACCGCCATTGCCGAGGTGATGGACTACGACGAGGTCATCGAGCGCTACGACCCCGTGCTCGGGCTCGAGGTGCACGTCGAGCTCAACACCAACACCAAGATGTTCTGCGGCTGCGCCAACGTGTTCGGCGGCGAGCCCAACACCCACGTCTGCCCGGTGTGCCTGGGCATGCCCGGCGCGCTGCCGGCCGTGAACGGCAAGGCCGTCGAGTCGGCGATGCGCATCGGCCTCGCGCTCAACTGCGAGATCGCGCAGTGGTGCCGGTTCGCCCGGAAGAACTACTTCTACCCGGACATGCCGAAGAACTTCCAGACCTCGCAGTACGACGAGCCGATCGCCTTCAACGGCTACCTCGACGTCGAGCTGGACGACGGCAGCACCTACCGGGTGGACATCGAGCGGGCGCACATGGAGGAAGACACCGGCAAGTCGCTGCACGTGGGCGGGGCCACCGGCCGCATCCACGGCGCCGACTACTCGCTGCTGGACTACAACCGGGCCGGCGTGCCGCTGATCGAGATCGTCACCAAGCCGCTGGTCGGCACCGGCGCCCGGGCCCCCGAGGTGGCCCGGGCCTACGTCGCCGCGCTGCGGGACCTGCTGCGCGGCCTGAACGTCTCCGACGTGCGGATGGACCAGGGCTCGCTGCGCTGCGACGCCAACGTGTCGCTGATGCCCAAGGGCGCCACCGAGTTCGGCACCCGCACCGAGACGAAGAACGTCAACTCGCTGCGCTCGGTCGAGCGGGCCGTGCGCTACGAGATGACCCGGCACGCCGCGGTGCTGGCCGGCGGCGGCAAGATCAAGCAGGAGACCCGGCACTTCGACGAGTCGACCGCCACCACGCGGCCCGGCCGGACCAAGGAGACCGCCGAGGACTATCGCTACTTCCCCGAGCCCGACCTGGTGCCGATCGCGCCGTCGCGGGAGTGGGTGGAGGAGCTGCGGGCCAGCCTGCCCGAGCCGCCGTGGGTGCGTCGCAAGACCATCCAGCGCGAGTGGGGCCTGACCGACCTGGAGCTGCGGGACCTGGTCAACGCCGACGCGCTGGACCTGGTCGCGGCCACCGTCGACGCCGGCGCCAAGCCGGACGACGCGCGGTCCTGGTGGGTGGCCTACCTGTCGCAGCAGGCCAAGACCCTGAACAAGGAGCTGGCCGAGCTGCCCATCACCCCGGCCCAGGTGGCCCGGGTGTCGGCGCTGGTCGCGGACGGCAGCCTGACCAACAAGCTGGCCCGGGCCGTCGTCGACGGCGTGCTGGCCGGCGAGGGCGAGCCGGACGAGATCGTGGAGAAGCGGGGCCTCAAGGTCGTCTCCGACGACTCGGCCCTGACCGCGGCGGTCGACGCGGCCCTGGCCGCCCAGCCCGACGTGGCCGAGAAGATCCGCAGCGGCAAGGTCGCCGCCGCCGGCGCGATCGTCGGCGCGGTCATGAAGGCCACCAAGGGCCAGGCCGACGCCAAGCGGGTCCGCGAGCTCATCATCGAACGCTGCGGCGGCTGACGACTAGGTGAACGCAAGGGGCCTCCCGGACCGCCGGGAGGCCCCTTTGCTGCGGAGTATGCGAGGCCCCGCCGGTGCTTCGCCCGGTTGCTGGATTTCGACCGCCGCCACCCGATGCAACCACCCACCCGAGCCGATGCGGCGGGCTAAATCCAGCAAGGGCGAGGCATCGGCTACCCGGGGGCCGAGCCGCGACGCCGAAGGCGGCGCCAAAAACTCAGTCCTTGGGCTGGCCGCCGTTGGGCTTGGGGATGATGATCGCGCGGTCGTCGCTGGAGACGGGCTTGCTGCCGTCCTTGTTCACGGTGCCGACCAGCAGGGTGTTCTGGTCGATGACGTCCATCGCGCCGATCAGGCCGTAGCCCTCGGGGCCGTCCATGATGGTGCTGGGCTTGCCGCTGAAGCCGCCGGTCCGGGCCAGGGACAGCACCTGGAGGCCGGGCTTGCGCACGGTGGCGACGCTGATCTCGTCGGTGAACGCGGCGCAGCCGGCCACGCCCGGCTTGTCCGGCCACGACCAGGCCGGGCTGCTCAGCTGGGCTTGGCCAGGCGTGATCCGGTACAGCTGGTCGGCGCTGTCGGTCTGGTCGGTGACCCAGGCCGAGCTGCCGTCGGCGGCGGTGCACATGCCGCCGGGGTCCTGGAGCCCGGAAGCGACCACGGCCGAGTTGGGATTGGGGTTGCCGCCGGCCGGCTTGCCGAGCCCGTCGATGCGCAGCACCTTGCCGGCCAGCGAGTTCGGGTCGGCCGCGGCTGCGGGGTTGCCGGCGTCGCCGGTGGCGACCAGCAGCGCGCCGCTGTGGTCCACGGCCAGCACGCCGCGGTTGTGGGTCGGCCCCTTGGGAATGCCGGTGAGCACCGGCTTGGGCGTGTCGCCGACCGCGAAGCGCATGACCCGGTTGTCGGTGGCCGTGGTCACGTAGGCGTACACCAGTTGGTCCTGCTGGTAGGTGGGCGACAGGGCCAGGCCGGTCAGCCCGCCGTCGGTGGAGGCGTCCACGCCGATGGTGGCCACCGGCTTCGGGTCCTGGCCGTGCTGCACCGCCAGCACCCGCCCGGTGGTGCGCTCGGCGGCCAGGCCGGTGGCCCCGCCGGGCAGCGCGGCCACGGCGGCCAGCGGCGCCATGCAGGTGCCGATCACGTTCTGGTCGAAGTCGGTGCAGCCCTGCGGCGGCGGCACCGACCGGGCCGTGCCGTTGGGGCCGGGGATCGTGCCCCCGCCGCCGGCGTCCGAGCCGCCGGGCGCGCTGGGCTGCGGCCCCGGGGCCTCGGTCAGCTGGGGCTGCGGCTGCCAGTTCTCCACGTTGGCGCCGTTGGACTGGTCGGGGAAGCTCGCGCACCCGGCCACCAACAGGCCGAGTGCCACCGACGTGGCCACTACCCGGCTCGCGCTCCGCATGATGCCCGAGCGTAAGCGCGCCCACGTGAACCCCAGGTGAGCGTCGGCGCGGACTAGGGTCAGGGCGTGACCGATCACGACACGATCACCGTGCTGGTGCCCGATGAGCACGCGCTGGCCGCGCTGTCCTCGCTGGAGGGCGTCCACCCGGTCCGTTACGACGTCGAGGGCGAGCTGCCGGCCGAGGCGGCCACGGCCGAGGTGCTGATCCCGCCGTTCCTGGCCGGCAAGCGGGCCGTTCCGCTGGTCGACAAGCTGCCCAAGCTCCGGCTGGTGCAGCTGCTCAGCGCCGGGGCCGAGGTGTGGCTGGGCCGGCTGCCCGACGGGGTGGCGTTGTCGACCTGCCGGGGCGCTCACGGGGGCAGCACCGCGGAGTGGGTCGTCGGCGTTCTGTTGTCCTTCTACCGTCACCTGCCTTTCTTCCTCGACGCCCAGCGGGCCGGGCGCTGGGACTTCCAGGTCACCGACACCTTGCAGGACAAGCGGGTGCTGATCGTCGGCGCCGGCGACCTCGGCCGCCAGCTGGTGCGGCGGCTGGAGCCGTTCGACGTGACGACCACGCTGGTCGGCCGCACCGCGCGGGACGGGGTGCTCGGGGAGGACCGGTTGCCCGAGCTGCTCGGCACGCACGACGCGGTTGTCCTAGTCGTACCACTCACGTCCGACACTTCCGGGATGGTCGACGCCGAGTTCCTGTCCCGCATGGCCGACGGCGCGATTCTGGTCAACGCCGCGCGGGGCCCGGTGGTCGACACCGACGCGCTGGTCGCCGAACTGAGCAGTGGTCGGCTCCGGGCGGCGCTCGACGTCACCGACCCGGAGCCGCTCCCTCCCGACCATCCACTGTGGAGCGTGGACGGCCTGCTGCTGACCCCGCACGTGGCCGGCAGTTGCACCGGCCGGGAGAAGCGGGCCTACAGCATCGCCGCCGCCGAGGTGGCCCGCTTCGTCCGCGGTGAGGAGCCGCAGAACCTGGTGCGCGGCGAGTACTAGGGGGTGTCCCGCGGATCAAGACCGCGATAGCCGCGCCGACGCGGCCCCTGACGACACCGCGGAAACGCCCGAATACGACCCGGTATGAGGGCGTTCCCGCAGCGCCACCAGGAACCACCTCGATCCCGACTCTCATCGCCCAGATCCACGGGACACCCCCTAGGGCACGAGCAGGACCCGGCCCAGGTTCGCGCGCTCGTCCATGACCTGGTGGGCTTTGGCCGCGTCGGTCAGGGCGAACGTGGCGTGCTGGGCGACCCGGAGTCGACCGTCGGCGATCAGCTGCGTCACCTTCGCGGTGTCCGCGCGGGCCTCGTCGGGCCGGGATTCCCGCCAGGCCAGCACACCGAAGCCGGCCAGGGAACGCAGGCCGAAGAGGCTGCGCGACGGCACGTCCGGGATCTCGCCGCTGGCCGCGCCGTACATCACGGCTCGGCCCAGCGGCGCCAGGGATTCCAGTCCCCGCAACAGAATCGAGCCGCCGACGGCGTCCAGGACCACGTCGACGCCGGTGGGCCACTCGCCGTCGGTGGTGACGACGTCGTCGGCGCCGAGGGAGCGAACGAAGTCCGCCTTCGTTGCGGAGCCGACAACCCCGACCACCTTCGCGCCAAGCACCTTCGCCAACTGCACGGCGAGATGGCCGACGCCGCCGGCGGCTGACTGCACCAGCACGGTCTCGCCGGGGGCGACCCGGCCCATGTGGAGCACGCCCAGGGCCGTCGGCCCCAGCATCGCCAGCACGGTGGCCGACGCGGCGTCCATGTCCGGCGGCACCAAGGCCGCCCACGCGGCGTCCACGGCCACGAAGTCCGCATAGGCGTTCTCGCCGGCCAGGGCCGAGATCCGGTCGCCGACGGCCAGGGACGTGACCTCCGGGCCGACGGCGGTGACCTCGCCGACCACCTCGCCGGTCGGGCCGTAGGGCACCGGCCGGGTGAAGATTCCGCCGCCCCCGGCCCGGATCTTGGTGTCGGCGAAGTTCACGGCGATCACCTCGGGCCGCACCACCACCTGGCCCGGCCCCGGTTCCGGCACCGGCGCCTCGTCGACCTGAAGCACCTCGGGACCGCCGTACGCGTGCAAGCGAACGAGTCGCACGTCATCCACCCCTTTTTGTTGGTGACACCAACGTTGGCGTAGCCAACGATAGCGCGAGAGGTACCTTGACGCCATGTCCGATCCGCACCGGCTCAGCGGCACCGTGATCTGGCTGCTCGGCCGCGCGGCGCAGCGAGGCCACCAGCAGGCCCAGGAGCGGCTGGCGGCGGCGGGCATCCGCAAGTGGCACTACGCGGTGCTGGCCGCGCTGGCCGAGTACGGCCAGCAGTCCCAGGCCGACATCGGCCGTCGCCTGAGCCTGGACCGCAGCGACGTGGTCGCCGTGCTCAACGACCTCCAGGGCGACGGCTACGTGACTCGCGAGCCGGATCCGGCCGACCGCCGGCGCAACATCGTCACGATCAGTGACGCCGGCCTGCGGGCGTTGGAGGGCTTCGACCGGCTGGTCGCCGAGGCCGACGACCGGCTGCTGGCCGACGTGTCGGCCGAGGACCGGGCCCGCCTGATCGCCCTGCTGGAGCGAATCGCGCACGTCTAGCTGCTCTGTTCGGCGGTCGTTCGGCCGCAGAAGGTTGCCTACCCTGCCGGCGGTGAGCACCTACGACACAGGGTTGCACCACCTGGAGGACGACGAAGAGCCCGGCTACGGCAACACCGTCGCCTACGAGGAACCGGCACGGCCGGTAGCGGCCTGGCACGGCGGCGCGGACCTGGGGCTGCTGGCCCTGCGGCTGATGCTGGGCGGGCTGGTGGGCGTGCACGGGGCCCAGCGGGTGTTCGGCTGGTTCGGCGGCCATGGCCTCGGCGACTTCACGAAATCCTTGCAGCAGGCCGGTTTCCGCTACACCGACATCCTCGCCCCGGCGCTGGGCTACGCCGAGCTGGGCGGCGCGGTGCTGCTGGTGCTGGGCCTGTTCACGCCGCTGGCGGCGGCGGCCGTGCTGGCGGTGGTGGGCAACACGATCATCCTGCAGTGGAACGGTGGGCTGTCGGCCTACGAGCTGGCCGCGTCGCTGGCCGGCGCGGCGTTCGCGGTGCTGTTCTGCGGACCCGGCCGGATCTCGCTGGACCGTCCCACGCACTGGTACCGGCACGCCCTCGGCTACGGCACCTCGCTGTTCTCGCTGGCCGTCATCGCGGTTGCCGCGTTGCAGCTGCTGCTGAGATAACTGACCCATGCTCTCGCTGCCGCTGGCCCCCGACGCCGAACTGACCTCCCTCGAACCGTGGCAGGCCGACGAGTTCGCCGAGCACATCGACCGGCACCGCGAGCACCTGGAGCCGTGGATCCCGCTCGCCCACACCGTCACCGACACCGAGAGCGCCCGCGAGCTGCTGCAGCGCTACGCCGAGCGCCAGGCCAACGGCGCGGGCCGGCTGCTGGGCATCCGCCAGCACGGCGAGCTGGTCGGGGCGATCCTGTTCCCGCAGTTCGACCCGGCCGCCGGCAACTGCGAGCTCGGCGTCTGGCTCGCCCCGCACGCCCAGGGCCACGGCCTGATCACCAAGGCGGCTCAGCTGATGATCGACTGGGCCTTCGAGGTGCGGGGCATGCACCGCATCGAGTGGATCACCATGCCGGCCAACGAGCGCAGCAAGGCGGTGGCCAAGCGGCTGGGCATGACCCTGGACGGCGTCATGCGCGAGTCCTACCTGTTCGGCGGCCGCCGCCACGACGCCGAGATCTGGTCACTCCTGGTAACCGACCCCCGCCCCTGGAACTGACTTGAACGCTTGGAAGGGGGCCTTCCTCCACTCGGAGTGGAGGAAGGCCCCCTTCCAAACAAAGCAGCGGTTACGGAGCGGGGTTGTGGGGGGTCGGGGTCAGAGGCTGGGGTCGCGGACGGCGCCGGTGGCGGCCGAGGTGGTGAGCTTGGCGTAGGCGCGCAGGGCCAGGGTGACCGGGCGCTGGCGGTCGCGCGGCTGCCACGGCCGCTCGCTGGAGTCCATCTTGGCCCGGCGCTCGGCCAGCACGGCCTCGTCGACCAGCAGCTCCAGCTTGCGCTGGTGCACGTCGATCAGGATCTGGTCGCCGTTCTCGACCAGGCCGATGACGCCGCCGTGCGCGGCCTCGGGCGAGATGTGCCCGACCGAGATGCCCGAGGAGCCGCCGGAGAACCGGCCGTCGGTGATCAGCGCGCACTTCTTGCCAAGGCCGGAGCCCTTGAGGAACGCGGTCGGGTGCAGCATCTCCTGCATGCCGGGACCGCCGGCCGGGCCCTCGTAGCGCACGACGATGACCTCGCCCGGCTGGACCTCCTTGTTGAGGATGACCGACACGGCCTCCTCCTGGCTCTCCACGACCCGCGCCGGGCCCTGGAAGCGCCACAGCTCTTCCTCGATGCCGGCCGACTTGATCACGGCGCCGTCCACGGACAGGTTGCCGCGCAGCACGGCCAGTCCGCCGTCCTTGGTGTACGCGTGGGCCACGTCGCGGATGCAGCCGCCCTCGGCGTCGGTGTCCAGGGAAGACCACCGCGCGTCGGTCGAGAACGCCTTGGTGGTGCGGACTCCGCCCGGGGCGGCGTGGAACAGCTCCACCGCCTCGGCCGACGGCGACTCGGCGCGAACGTCCCAAGTGGACAGCCACTCGGCCAGCGACGGGCTGTGCACCGCGTGCACGTCCTCGTTGAGCAGCCCGCCCCGCCACAGTTCGCCCAGCAGCGCGGGAATGCCGCCGGCCCGGTGCACGTCCTCCATGTGGTAATCGGAGTTCGGCGCCACCTTGGACAGGCAGGGCACGCGGCGGCCGATCGCGTCGATGTCGGCCAGCGTGAAGTCGATCTCACCCTCCTGCGCGGCGGCCAGGATGTGCAGCACCGTGTTGGTGGAGCCGCCCATGGCCATGTCCAGGGCCATGGCGTTCTCGAACGCCTTGCGGTTGGCGATGGAGCGCGGCAGCACGGAGTCGTCGTCCTCGCCGTACCAGCGCTTGCACAGCTCGACGACGGTGGAGCCGGCCTTCTCGAACAGCGACCGGCGGGCGGCGTGGGTGGCCAGCGTGGAGCCGTTGCCGGGCAGCGACAGGCCCAGCGCCTCGGTGAGGCAGTTCATCGAGTTGGCGGTGAACATGCCCGAGCACGAGCCGCAGGTGGGGCAGGCCGACCGCTCCACGATCGCCAGCCCGTCCTCGTCGACGGCCTGGTTGGCCGAGGCCGAGATGGCGGTGATCAGGTCGGTCGGGGCCTGGGCCACGCCGCCGACCACGACCGCCTTGCCGGCCTCCATCGGGCCGCCGGAGACGAAGACCACCGGGATGTTCAGCCGCAGCGCGGCGTTGAGCATGCCCGGGGTGATCTTGTCGCAGTTGGAGATGCACACCAGCGCGTCGGCCTGGTGCGCGTTGACCATGTACTCCACCGAGTCGGCGATGATCTCGCGGGATGGCAGCGAGTAGAGCATGCCGCTGTGGCCCATCGCGATGCCGTCGTCGACGGCGATGGTGTGGAACTCCCGGGGCACGCCGCCGGCCGCGCGCACGCCCTCGGCCACGATGTCGCCGAGGTCGCGCAGGTGCACGTGGCCGGGCACGAACTGGGTGTAGGAGTTGGCGATCGCCACGATCGGCTTGCCGAAATCGCTGTCGGTCATGCCGGTGGCCCGCCAGAGCGCGCGGGCGCCCGCGGCGTTGCGTCCGTGGGTCGTGGTGCGGGAGCGCAGCTGGGGCACTGCTCCTCCAAAAACGAATTGGCCTTGCGGAAAAGTTGACGTGGACCGGGTCGCGGCTCGCGAACCAGGTTACTCCGCGCCGTCGGCGGCGGCGTTCGGATCGGACAGCCGCCCGCCCGACACGGCCGCCAGCATCGGCAGGTGCCGGGTGCGCACGCCCGGCAGCGGGGCCAGCTCGTCGTCGGCCAGCACGGCGTTCACCCAGCCGCGGCGGGGCAGCTTGAGCGAGCGGACCTCGGCCCAGGCGAGGGTGCGCGCGCCGAACAGGCTGCGGGTGCGCAGCTGCTCGGCGTCCACGACCGTCCTGGTGCGCACGATCCACACCGCGAGCAGGATCGGGACCAGGTACAGCGCGGCGAACGCGGGCCCGGCGGTGGTCACCACCGGCGTCTCGCAGATGGCGAGCAGGCCGACCGGGAGCAGGCCGGTCGTCGGCATCCGGAATATCACCCGTTGGACTGAGGAGGGCGTGGACTCGGTCACCGTCCGATCCTCGCACCCGGACTTTCCGTTCCACCATTCGGGAGCGTTTTCCCGCAGAGTTGACGCTCGGGGCGGACCGGCAGTACCGTCCCGGACATGCTGCGTGACACCGGCCTCGTACTTCCGAGGCGCGCCGACGCCTAGGACACCTGAGTCCGCGTCGGCGCGCGACCCTCGTTCGACCACGTTTTCCCGTGGTTGGCCGGGGGTTTTTTCATGCTTGTGGCTTTTGTTGGACCACCTACTTTCCGCAGGACCACCGACCCCGAGGCAGCCCCGATGACCAGCGCACCCTCGCGACAAGCCCCGGTCCCCGGCGCGACACCCCCGCGCCCCGGCCCGCCCCCGAAACCGGCGCCGCCCGGCGGCGCCCCGGTCCGCGTGACCGGCTCCGCCTCGCTCGTCCGCTCGCTCGAGGCCGTCGGTTGCGAGGTCGTGTTCGGCATTCCCGGCGGCACGATCATGCCGGCCTACGACGCGCTGCTCGACTCCACGTCCCTGCGCCACGTGCTGGTCCGCCACGAGCAGGGCGCGGGCCACGCGGCCACCGGCTACGCCCAGGCCACCGGCAAGGTCGGTGTGTGCATGGCCACCTCCGGCCCGGGCGCGACCAACCTGGTCACCCCGCTGGCCGACGCCTACATGGACTCGGTCCCCGTGGTCGCCATCACCGGCCAGCAGAGCCGGGCGCTGATCGGCACCGACGCGTTCCAGGAAGCCGACATCTGCGGCATCACCATGCCGATCACCAAGCACAACGTCCTGGTGACCGACCCGGCGGAGATCCCGCGGGCGATCGCCGAGGCGTTCCACATCGCCAGCACCGGCCGACCCGGCCCCGTGCTGGTCGACATCCCCAAGGACGTGCTCCAGGAGACCACCTCCTTCTCCTGGCCGCCCGAGATGCGCCTGCCGGGCTACCGCCCGACCACGCGTCCGCACGGCAAGCAGGTCCGCGAGGCGGCGAAGCTGATCACCGCCGCGCACCGGCCGGTGCTCTACGTCGGCGGCGGCATCATCAAGTCCGGGGCCACCGCCGAGCTGCGGGAGCTGGCCGAGCTGACCGGCATCCCGGTCGTCACCACGCTGATGGCCCGCGGCGCGTTCCCCGACTCGCACCCCCAGCACCTGGGCATGCCCGGCATGCACGGCACGGTGGCCGCGGTCGCCGCCATGCAGAAGGCCGACCTGCTGATCGCCCTGGGCACCCGCTTCGACGACCGGGTCACCGGCCAGCTCAGCTCGTTCGCGCCGGACGCCCAGGTCGTGCACGCCGACATCGACCCGGCCGAGATCTCCAAGAACCGCCGGGCCGACGTGCCGATCGTCGGGGACTGCAAGGAGATCCTGGGCGACCTGATCGCCGCCGTGAAGGCCGAGCGGGAGCACACCGCGACCGCCGACCTCACGCCGTGGATCACCGACACCCGCGGCTGGCAGGAGACCTATCCGCTGGGCTACGACTGGCCGTCCGACGGCTCGCTGTCGCCGCAGTTCGTGATCGAGCGCATCGGCCGGATCGCCGGGCCGGACGCCATCTACACCGCGGGCGTCGGCCAGCACCAGATGTGGGCCGCGCAGTTCATCAAGTACGAGAAGCCCGGCACCTGGATCAACTCCGGCGGCCTTGGCACCATGGGCTTCGCGGTGCCGGCGGCCATGGGCGCGAAGTTCGGCGCGCCGGACAAGGTCGTGTGGGCCATCGACGGCGACGGCTGCTTCCAGATGACCAACCAGGAGCTGGCCACCTGCGCCATCGAGGGCGCGCCGATCAAGGTCGCCGTGATCAACAACGGCAACCTGGGCATGGTCCGGCAGTGGCAGACGCTGTTCTACGCGGAGCGCTACTCGCACACCGACCTGGGCACCCACAAGCACCGCATCCCCGACTTCAAGATGCTGGCCGAGGCGCTGGGTTGCGCCGGGCTGCGCTGCGAGAGCCGCGAGGACGTGGACGCGACCATCCAGCAGGCCATGGAGATCAATGACCGGCCGGTCGTCATCGACTTCGTGGTCGGCAAGGACGCGCAGGTGTGGCCGATGGTGGCCGCCGGCACCGGCAACGACCAGATCATGGCCGCCCGCGGCATCCGCCCGCTGTTCGACGAGGACGTGTAATGAGCATGACCAAGCACACCCTGTCCGTCCTGGTCGAGAACAAGCCCGGTGTCCTCGCTCGTGTCGCCGGCCTGTTCTCCCGGCGGGGCTTCAACATCGAGTCGCTCGCGGTCGGCCCGACCGAGCACCCGGACATCTCCCGCATGACCATCGTCGTCGGCGTCGACGAGCTACCGCTGGAGCAGGTCACCAAGCAGCTGAACAAGCTGATCAACGTCATCAAGATCGTCGAGCTGGAGCCGACCACGGCCGTGCAGCGGGAGCTGCTGCTGGTCAAGGTCCGCGCCGACGCCACCGTGCGCAGCCAGGTGCTGGAGACGGTGCAGCTGTTCCGGGCCAAGGTGGTCGACGTCTCGCCCGAGGCGCTGACCATCGAGGCAACCGGGACCGGCGACAAGCTCGACGCGCTGCTGCGGATGTTGGAGCCCTACGGTCTGCGTGAGATGGTGCAGTCCGGCATGGTCGCCATCGGACGCGGCGCCCGGTCCATCACCGCCACTGCGGCCCGCTGAATCATTAGTTCGGAAGGAACCTGAGAAAAGTCATGACTGTCGAGATCTTCTACGACGACGACGCCGACCTCAGCATCATCCAGGGCCGCAAGGTGGCCGTCATCGGCTACGGCAGCCAGGGCCACGCCCACGCGCTGAGCCTGCGCGACTCCGGTGTGGACGTTCGCATCGGCCTGCCGGAGGGTTCGAAGTCGCGGGCCAAGGCCGAGGAGGAGGGCCTGCGGGTGCTCACCCCGGCCGAGGCGTCGGCCGAGGCGGACCTGATCATGATCCTGGCTCCGGACACCAAGCAGCGCAAGATCTACGCCGAGGACATCGCGCCGAACCTCAAGGACGGCGACGCGATCTTCTTCGGGCACGGCTTCAACATCCGCTACGGCCTGATCACCCCGCCGTCGAACGTGGACGTCGCGATGGTGGCGCCCAAGGGCCCGGGCCACCTGGTCCGCCGCCAGTTCGTGGACGGCAAGGGCGTGCCCTGCCTGATCGCCGTGGAGCAGGACGCCACCGGCGGCGCGCAGGCGCTGGCCCTGTCCTACGCCAAGGGCATCGGCGGCGCGCGGGCCGGCGTCATCAAGACGACCTTCACCGAGGAGACCGAGACCGACCTGTTCGGCGAGCAGGCCGTGCTCTGCGGCGGCGCCTCCGCCCTGGTGCAGACCGGTTTCGAGGTGCTCACCGAGGCCGGCTACGCCCCGGAGATCGCCTACTTCGAGGTGCTGCACGAGCTCAAGCTCATCGTCGACCTGATGTACGAGGGCGGCATCGCCAAGATGCGCTACTCGATCTCCGACACCGCCGAGTACGGCGACCTCACCCGCGGCCCGCGCGTGATCACCTCCTCGGTCAAGGAGGAGATGCGCAAGATCCTGGGCGAGATCCAGGACGGCACCTTCGCCACCGAGTGGGTCGGTGAGGACGAGGCCGGGCGGCCCAACTTCACCAAGCTCCAGAACGAGGGTGCGGCCCACCCGATCGAGGAGGTCGGCAAGAAGCTGCGCGGCCTGATGTCCTGGGTGGACCGTCCCATCACCGAGACGGCCTGATCTTTTTCTGGTTGCCGGAAGCGGCCGTGAGGCGTCCCGCCCCACGGCCGTTTCGCTTTCACCGGCAGGGATCGGCCCGCACGATCGGCGCCAGCTGGCCGTTGATCGCGCCGGAGTTGTCGATGAGCGAGTAGAACAGGCCCTGGTCGGCCAGGTCGGGATCGACCAGGTCGGTGTCGTAGGTCCAGAACAGCCAGCCGCGCGCGCCCTTGTCGACGGAGCAGGTCTGGACCTGCCGGTTGCGCATGTCCACCGCGGCGGCGGTGACGCTGTTGCCGTAGACGTCCTTGCGTGCGCCCAGTTCGCCGATGACGTACGGCTTGGGCATCGACTCCACCCCGGCGCGGCCGAGGTCGGAGCTGGCCAGGTCGGCCGCGGGTGTGTAGCTGCCACCGCTGGGGTAGATGTGCATGTCGACGAGGTCGATGTCGCTCCACTTCGCGATCGCCACGGGGTTGCCGGGCGACATGGGCCGCGCGCCCGGATCCGGCTGCATGCCGTCGAATCCGGCCCGGCCGACGGCGTTGTTGGTGAACATGCCGATCGACACCAGGGCGTCGGGATCGGACGCGTGCACGCCGGCGACCGCCTGGTCGATGTACCAGACCAGGCTGGCGTCGCCGGCCTGCTGGCGGTCGGCGGGCTTGGACATGTCGTAGGTCAGGCCGTCCGCGCCGACGACGGTCCCGGACATGGTCGCGAACGGGGCGGCGTCGGTCTGCCAGAACACCTCGTTGTCGATCTCGTAGGACAGGATGTCGGTCCGGTTCGGGCCGAGCCGGCTGCCCAGCGTGGCCACGATGGCGGTCAGGTACGCCTTCTTGGCCGCGATCATGCCGCGGTCCATGTACCAGAGGTTGGTGCCGCCCACGTTCGGATTGCGGGCGCCGCCGGCGATGTCGGCGTAGTGCTGGTTCATCGGCGCGTACTCGAACGTCGGCAGCACATAGACGCCGGCGGCCGCGGCCCGGCCGATGAAATCGACCAGATTGTCCAGATATGGCGTGTTCAGCCATGGCGCGTCCGGGCTCGGATCGGTGTCCAGGCCGTGGTCGAAGTCCCAGGTGCCGGCGTCCACGAACACCCGGACCGTGTTGTAGCCGTCGTGGTGCAGCTGGTTGAGCATGCCCTGGGCGTCGGCCGGCGAGTACTGCCCGGGCTCGAAGGCGGAGTGGTAGACCCCGTGACCCCTGTCGGCCAACCGGATGTAGTTGGCGCCGCGGGGCGTGAAGGTCAGGCCCGTGACCGTGTCGTACAGCCGGTTCGCGTCGGCCTTGATCCGGTCGGGACCGGCGGCGGCGTGAGCCGGGGCGAGGCCGAGCAGCCCGCCCACCAGGACGATGCCGGCCACCAGCGCTGTTCGCTTCATGGCTGCAGTCTGCCGTTACGCTGCCGACATGACTGACGACGCGGCGCCGATCTATGACGACAAGGCCGAGCTGCGGGGGAGCCTGGACCTGACCGGGGCGCGGTGGCAGTCCAGCGACGGGGCGGTGGCGGGCGAGGACGACTTCGAGGTGGCGCCGGTGCTGCACACCGACGGTGTCACCTATATGGCGGTGCGCAAGGCGACCGAGCCGGACAGGCTGGTGCTGGTGTTCACTCCCGCGGAGTGGGACGCCTTCGTCAAAGGGGCGAAGCATGGCGAGTTCGAGGGACGCTGGTAGTTACACGGGCGTTAACATTCGCGCATCCAACTGGACGGCCGACTCGTAGGATGCGACGAGGTCCAGCACAGCGTCGTGCCGGTGGGCCGTCCCCAGACAGTCGCGCGCCGAAACCTGGAGCTGTGTCGTGACCAATGCCAGTCGTCCCGTCGTCCTGATCGCCGAGAAGCTCGCGCCCTCCGTCATCGAGGTGTTCGGGGACGAGGTGGAGATCCGCCACGTCGACGGCACCGACCGCCCGGCGCTGCTGTCCGCCGTCGCCGACGCGGACGCGCTGCTGGTCCGCTCGGCCACCCAGGTCGACGCCGAGGTGTTCGAGGCCACCAGCAAGCTCAAGGTGGTCGCCCGCGCCGGTGTCGGCCTGGACAACGTCGAGGTGCCGGCGGCCACCAAGCACGGCGTGCTCGTGGTCAACGCGCCCACGTCCAACATCACCTCGGCCGCTGAGCACGCGGTGGGCCTGCTGCTGGCGGTGGCCCGCCGCATCCCGGAGGCCTCGGCCAGCCTGCGCGGCGGGGCCTGGAAGCGCAGCTCGTACTCGGGCGTGGAGCTGTCGGGCAAGACCGTCGGCGTGGTCGGCCTGGGCAAGATCGGCCAGCTGTTCGCGGCCCGGCTGGCCGCCTTCGGCACCGAGCTGATCGCCTACGACCCGTACGTGGCCCCGGCCCGCGCCGCCCAGCTGGGCATCGAGCTGGTCAGCCTGGACGAGCTGCTGGAGCGGGCCGACGCCATCTCCATCCACCTGCCCAAGACCCCGGAGACCAAGGGCCTGATCGGCAAGGAGCAGCTGGCGCGGGCCAAGAAGGGCGTCATCATCGTCAACGCCGCCCGCGGCGGCCTGGTCGACGAGACGGCGCTGGCGGAGTCCATTCGCGACGGTCACGTCGGCGGCGCCGGCATCGACGTCTTCGAGACCGAGCCGACCACCGCCTCGCCGCTGTTCGAGCTGCCCAATGTGGTCGTCACGCCGCACCTGGGCGCCTCCACCGCCGAGGCCCAGGACCGCGCCGGCACCGACGTGGCCCGCTCGGTGCGGCTGGCCCTGCGCGGCGACTTCGTGCCGGACGCGGTGAACGTGGCCAGCGGCGGCGTGGTCAACGACGAGGTCCGCCCGTACCTGCCGCTGGTGCAGAAGCTGGGCGTGGTGCTGTCGGCGCTGGCCGGCAAGGCCCCGGCCTCGGTGACCGTGACCGTCCGCGGCGAACTGTCCAACGAGGACGTTTCGGTGCTGCCGCTGGCCGCGCTGCGCGGCGTGTTCTCCGGCATCGTCGAGGAGCAGGTCACGTTCGTGAACGCGCCGGCCCTGGCCGAGACGCTGGGCGTGAGCGTGAACCTGGTGAAGGAGCCGGAGAGCGCCAACCACCGCAGCCTGGTCACCGTGAGCGCCGCGCTGCCCGACGGCGCCGCGCTGCGGGTGTCCGGCACGCTGTCCGGCCTGGACGCGGTGGAGAAGCTGGTGGAGGTCAACGGCCGCGGCTTCGACCTGCGCGCCGCCGGCGAGCTCGTGCTGCTGGAGTACCAGGACCGCCCGGGCGTCATGGGCACCGTCGGCACGCTGCTCGGCGAGGCCGGCGTGAACATCGAGGCGGCTCAGATCTCGCAGACCAAGGACGGCTCCGACGCCGTCATGCTGCTGCGGGCCGACCGGCACGTGGACGCCGGCGTGCTGGAGCCGATCGGCGCCGCCGTGGGCGCGCACACCGTGCGGTCCATCTCGCTGATCTGACCGTTTTGTGAGGAAGGCGTCCTTCCTGGCGGACATCGCCGGGAAGGACGCCTTCACCGCATGTTGGGGCCGCTCACGGGGCTGTTGTCACCCGTATGGGTGGCGATTGCGCCATCCGGGTGTCCCGCACTTCGGGAGAGATCACCCCAGAAGCGTGTCCGGACTCCGATTAGTAGGGGAAGTACGGGTAGCCTCACGCGAGAGATGGATGGTCCCGTGATGGGACCGAACTCCGGGAGGTGTGTGGATGCGGCTCGCGGTGATCCCAGGTGACGGGATCGGGCCCGAGGTGGTTGCCGAGGCGCTGAAGGTGCTCGGCGAGGTGGTTCCGACGGCGGAGATCACCCGGTACGACCTTGGTGCGGCGCGGTGGCACGCCACCGGGGAGCTGCTGCCGGAGTCGGTGCTCGGCGAACTGCGCCAGCACGACGCGATCCTGCTCGGCGCGGTCGGCGACCCGTCGGTGCCCAGCGGGATTCTGGAGCGGGGGCTGCTGCTGCGGCTCCGGTTCGAACTCGACCATCACGTGAACCTGAGGCCGGCTCGGCTGTATCCGGGCGTGCGCAGCCCGATCGCCGATCCGCCCGACATCGACATGGTCGTCGTGCGTGAGGGCACCGAGGGCCTCTACGCCGGCAACGGCGGCCTGCTGCGCAAGGACACCCCGCACGAGATCGCCACCGAGGTCAGCATCAACACCTCGTTCGGCGTCGACCGGGTCGTCCGCGACGCCTTCGACCGCGCCGCGGCCCGTCCCCGCAAGCACCTCACGCTGGTGCACAAGACCAACGTCCTGACCCACGCCGGCTCGCTGTGGTCCCGTGTGGTGGAGGAGGTGTCGCTGCTGCACCCCGACGTGACCGTCAACTACCAGCACGTCGACTCCGCCACCATCCACATGGTCACCGACCCGGGCCGGTTCGACGTCATCGTCACCGACAACCTGTTCGGCGACATCCTCACCGACCTCGCCGCCGCCGTCACCGGTGGCATCGGCCTGGCCGCCAGCGGCAATCTCGACGTGACCCGCCGCAACCCCAGCATGTTCGAGCCCGTGCACGGCTCGGCGCCCGACATCGCCGGCCAGGGCATCGCCGACCCCACCGCCGCGGTGCTGTCGGTGGCCCTGATGCTCGACCACCTCGGCGAGCACGAGGCCGCCCGGCGCATCGAGGCCTCCGTCGCCTTCGATCTCGCCACCCGCGACCACGCCTCGCCCGGCGCCACCTACGCCATCGGCGACCGCCTCGCGGCCCTGGTGTCCAGCAACACCCGCACCACCGCCTGACCGAGCTCCACCCCGTGTGCCCCCGGCTCCCTCCGAGCCGGGGGCACACGTGTGTCCCGGCGAGTGACGATCTGGGACACCTCAGGGACACCGAGTGCAGGACCGCGTCTGGCTCCGTGGATCTACCTGGAATCGACATTCGCCCTGTCGCTGAGCGCGACTTGCCGAGGCATGGAGGACCGATGGCGACCGCCTACGAGGTCACCGTGAGCCGTGAGGACAACCTCTGGGTCGCTGTCGTAGCGGGACTCCCGCCCGCTGCCACCGACGTCGAGCATTTCGGGGAGCTGGAGACCGAGGTGCGCGATCTGATCGCCGGTCTGACCGACAGCGCCCCGGACGACCTCGCCATCACCTGGTTGATCGACGCATGAGTGTGAACCCGGGCAGGCGAGCAGTGTCCATCGACACCACGGTGGCCCGTACCGCCCGGGTTCGTTGCACTGGCTGCAATTTCTGCCGGAAACGTGCATTCGCACCGACGCTGAGCGGGACTCGCCGGGGTTATGGGGAGCCGGTGATGACGTGGTGGAGGTCGTCGGCGGCTTCGGGGGCGTAGGCGGCGTCGTCGCAGACGACGTGGGGGACGGTGTAGGCGGCGGCGGTGTCGGTGGAGATGACGCCGGCGAGGAAGCCGCTGTCCACAAGGGACGGTAAGGGGCGGCTGTCGGGCACGACGACGACGGCGTAGCCCCAGTGCTCCAGGCGCGGCCGCGTGGCGGGCACGGTGGTGGCGACGAGCGGCCGGTGATGGCGGGTGGGGTTGTGCCGCCCGGCGTGGTAGCTGCGGGCCATGCCGGTGATGGCGGCGGCGGCGTTGTCGAGGATGCGTTCGGAGACCTGGTCGATGCCGTCGATGTCGACCACGGAGTGCATGGTGGTGACGTCGGTGACGCCGCCGTGGGTGTTGTGGTCCCGAGCGGTGACCAGGAGCTTGGGCACGCCGATGGGCAGCGCCCGCAGGGCGGCGAAGGCGGGGGAGCCGCCGGTGCGCCCGCCGACGGCCAGGACGCCGTGCAAGCGGCCCTGCTCGTGCAGCTTGACGAGGACATCCGCGGCCGATGCGCCGTCCAGGGCGACCGGCTCGCAGCCTCCCACCCGGACGCGGTCCATCAGCCAGGCGTACTCGGCTCCCTCGGCGTTCGGCGCGCCCAGCAGGACAACAGTGACCACGCAGCCTTCTCCCTTCGACGAAGGCGGCTACGCACAAGGCTGCTACCAATCCCGAAATTGGACCAGTCCAATTTCGGTCAGGTGGACCGGTCATGGGCTGACTTGGTGAAAATTCCCGACTGGTGGGAATTTTCGTCCGAGGCTTGGTCGGAAGGGGACAGGTGTGGCAGCATGCGGGTGTGGCTCTCCACACCGTGATCATCATTTCGTAGCGCGCCGGGACCGTGCCCTCGAGGCACCCGGCGCGCAGACCTCTTGCTTCCGCAGGGGGTCTTTTTGCTTTTCTGGGCCACGTCAGCCACCTTCTGGCAAGGAGTAGACCGTTGAGCAGGACAACCCCGGCCGGCACGCCGCTCGGCGACGGCTTCCACGTCTTCGACACCACCCTGCGGGACGGCGCCCAGCGCGAGGGCATCACCTACTCCGTCACGGACAAGCTCGCGGTGGCCCGCCTGCTGGACGGTCTCGGCGTCGGCTTCATCGAGGGCGGCTGGCCCGGCGCTCTGCCCAAGGACACCGAGTTCTTCGCCCGCGCGGCGGCCGGTGAGCTGGAGCTGCACCACGCGGTGCTGGTGGCGTTCGGCTCCACCCGCAAGGCCGGCGTCAAAGTCGAGGACGACGCGCAGGTCCGGGCCTTGCTCGACTCCAAGGCCCCGGTCGTCACGCTGGTGGCCAAGTCCGACCGCCGGCACATCGAACGGGCGCTGCGCACCGACGTCGACGAGAACTGCGCCATGGTCGCGGACACCGTCCGGTACCTGGTCGACAACGGCCGCCGCGTGTTCCTCGACGCGGAGCACTTCTTCGACGGCTACGCCTACGACCCGGAGTGCTCGCTGCGTGTGCTGCGGGCCGCCGGCGACGCCGGGGCCGACGTGGTGGTGCTGTGCGACACCAACGGCGGCCAGCTGCCGGTCGGGCTCGGGCAGACCGTCACCGAGGTGATGGCCCGCACCGGGCTGCGGGTCGGCATCCACTGCCAGGACGACACGTCCTGCGCGGTGGCCAACACCATCGCCGCGGTGCAGGCCGGGGCGACCCACGTGCAGTGCACCGCCAACGGCTACGGCGAGCGGGCCGGCAACGCCGACCTGTTCGCCGTGCTCGGGAACCTCGTGACCAAGCTCGGGATGCCGGTGATACCCGCCGAATCCGTCGCCGAGCTGACCCGCGTGTCCCATGCCCTCGCCGAGATCGCGAACATCGCTCCCGAAACCCACCAGGCCTATGTCGGGACGTCGGCCTTCGCCCACAAGGCGGGGCTGCACGCGAGCGCGATCAAGGTGGATCCGGATCTGTACAACCACATCGATCCGGCCACCGTCGGCAACGGCATGCGGGTCCTGGTCACCGAGATGGCCGGCCGGGCGAGTCTTGAGCTCAAGGGACGAGAGCTCGGACTCGACCTGGCCGGTCGGCCCGACGCCGTGGGCAACGCGGTGCGCAAGGTCAAGGACCTGGAGGCGCGGGGCTGGTCCTTCGAGGCCGCCGACGCCTCGCTGGAGCTGTTGCTGCGCAGCGAGCTGTCCGAAGTGGACGAGCCGCCGTTCACCCTGGAGTCCTACCGGGTGCTGCTGGACCACCGGCAGGACGGCGTGGTCGTGTCCGAGGCCACGGTCAAGGTGCACGTCGGCGGCGAGCGGGTCATCGCCACCGCCGAGGGCACCGGCCCGGTGCACGCGCTGGACGCCGCGCTGCGCCAGGCTTTGCGGCCCCATCTGTCCTGGATGGACAGTGTCGAGCTGGCCGACTACAAGGTTCGCATCCTCACCGACCACCCCGGCACCGACGCGGTCACCCGGGTGCTGGTGGAGTCCACCGACGGCGAGCACGAGTGGACCACGGTCGGCGTGCACGACAACATCGTCGAGGCCAGCTGGCTGGCCCTGTGCGACGCCCTGGCCCACAAGGCCATGCGGGTGAAGGCCCTGGCCTGAGGGCTGCGTGAGGCCGCCAACGCAAGAGAGTGCGAGGCCCCGCCGATGTTTCGCCCTGGGCGAGGCATCGGCTACCCGGGGGCCGAGCCCCGCGCGGAACGCGCGGCATAGGCGCCGCATAGGCTCTGGGTATGCGTTTCGCTCGGATCTCTCACTCTGAAGGGGCGTCCTTCGTCGCCATCGGCGGCGAGCCGGACAGCCTGATCGCCGCGGAACTGTCGACCTCGGTGTTCGAGGACCCGAAGTTCTCCGGGCGCACCTGGCCGCTGGCCTCGGTCCAGCTGCTGGCCCCGATCCGCCCGTCCAAGGTGGTGTGCATCGGCAAGAACTACGCCGACCACGCCCGCGAGATGGGCGGCGAGCCGCCGGCCGACCCGGTCATCTTCATCAAGCCGTCGACCTCGGTGATCGGCCCGGACGCGCGGATCGAGGTGCCCGATGGCCTCGGCCGGGTGGACTACGAGGGCGAGCTGGCGGTCGTGATCGGGGCCCGGCCGGTGCGCCGGCTGCGGGCCGAGGACGCGGGCTCGGCCATCCTGGGCTACACCATCGCCAACGACGTCACGGCCCGCGAGCAGCAGAAGGCCGACGGCCAGTGGACGCGCGGCAAGGGCCACGACACGTTCTGCCCGCTGGGCCCGTGGATCGAGACCAACCTCGACCCGTCGAACCTGGAGCTGCGCACCGAGCTGGACGGCGAGCTCAAGCAGGACGGCAACACCAGCGACCTGCTGCACGGGGTCGGCGAGATCCTGGAGTGGATCACGGCCGGCATGACCCTGCTGCCCGGCGACGTGGTGCTGACCGGCACCCCGGCCGGCGTGGGCCCGATGACCGACGGGCAGACGGTCTCGGTGTCCATCGAGGGGATCGGCACACTCACCAACAAGGTCGCCGCCGTCTAGTCGCGTTGGCCCATGATCGAAGGGCCGGTCGGCGCAACTTCGCGCCGACCGGCCCTTCGGCGGCTTCCGCTGCTGAACCATGGCGTGCTATTCCGCGTTGAGCCGATTGCGAAACCAGTGAGGTCAGCAATCGGGCAGGACCGGTTGGCCGCGGCGCAGCGGAGGTGATCGCATGGTGGTCCCCGACCCCGCAAGGGTGCTGCTGGTCGACGCCTCTCAGCTGATCACCGAGGGCATGCGCGTCTGCCTGCAGCGCACCCAGCGCTTCCGGGTCGTGGGTGTGGCGCACACCTCGTCCGAGGCGCTGCGCTGCCTGAGGGGCCTGCTGGTCGACCTCGTCGTCACCGACCTGGCCGTGCCCGGCGCGGGCGCGCTGCGGACGGTGCGCGACGTGCGGGCGCAGCGGCCGTCGGCGGTCACCGTGGTGGTCAGCGACATGGACAGCCCCGAGTGGGCCAAGGCGGCGCTGAGCCAGGGCGCCGCCGGCTACATGCTCAAGACGACGCCGCTGCGCGAGCTGGTGTCGGTGTTCACCGAGGTGCTGGCCGGCGCCACCCACGTGCTCGACCCCCGCCTTGGCGGCCAGGTCCAGCTGTCCTCGGACCTGCCGCCGCACGCCGTGCTGCCCCAGTTGTCGGCCCGCGAGTTCGACGTGCTGGCCGAGATGATCAAAGGCCTGGACAACCAGACCATCGCCCACCACCTGTTCATCAGCACGGACACGGTGAAAACCCACGTGAAGGCGATTCTGCGCAAACTGGGCGCGAAGGACCGGGCCCAGGTGGTGGCAATGGTCCTGAGTGGACGAGTGCCGTGTTGAACGGCGCCGCCAACCGTGCGAAGCATCGGCGGGGCCTCGCACTCTCCTGGGTTGGCGATGAAGGCAATCACTTCCTGGCGAATTCGGGGGCGTGTTCGGGGCGGAAGCCGATCGCGATCAGATAGGCGGGAATCACGGTCAGCTTCGGGAACCGCTGGGCCAGTCGCAGCACGAACGGGGTCCGCCGGGTGAGGTCCAGCGTGCCCTTCAGCGCCGGGGCGACGGCGTTGGCGTGCATCAGCCGTTGCAGGCCCTGGGTGATGCTGGTGGCGGGCCCACGGCGGCGCTGCACCTTGGCCAGGTCCGCGGTCGTGACGGTTCCTCGGCGCAGCGGGCCGGCCAGGATCCGGGCCGCGGCAACGGCATCCTGCACGGCCAGGTTGATGCCCACGCCGCCGACCGGCGACATGGCGTGCGCGGCGTCGCCGATGCACAGCAGGCCGTCGCTGTACCACTCGGTCAGCCGGTCCAGCTTGACGTCCAGCAGCTTGGCCTCGTCCAGCGACTCGACGCTGTCGACCCGGTCGGCCAGCCACGGCACGATCTCGGCGACGCTGTCCCGGAACGCCTGGAGGCCGGCCTCGCGCCAGCGCGCGTCCGAGCCCTTCTCGATCAGGAAGGCGAGCTGGAAGTACTCGCCGCGGTCGATGTAGACCAGCATGCGCTTGCCGCCGATCACGCCGCCCATGCCGCTGGGGTCGCCCTCGTGGCGCGGCACCCGCAGCCACCAGCAGTCCATCGGCACTCGCCAGCTGTGGATGCCCAGCCCCAGCGCGCTGCGCAGGATCGAGCGGCGGCCGTCGCAGGCCACGGTGAGGTCGGCGGCGATCTCCCCGGTCTCGCCGTCCTGGGTGCGGTAGGTGACGCCGGTGACGCGGCCGTCCTTCGTGGTCACGCCGGTGGCCTCGGTGTTCATCCGCAGGTGGAAGCTGGGCTCCTCACTCGCGGCCTCGGCCAGCAGGTCGAGCAGGTCCCACTGAGGAACCATCGCGATGTGCTTGTGCGGGCCGGGCAGGGCCGTCAGGTCCATCGCCACGTTGTCCCGCGGCCCGAGCGGCAGGGCCATCTTGGTCAGCAGCTGGTGCGGCACCTTGGCGAACCGCTCGCCCAGCCCCAGCTCGTCCAGCAGCCGCAGCGTCGAGGCGTGCACCGTGTCGCCGCGGAAGTCCCGCAGGAAGTCGCCGTGCTTCTCCAGCACCGTCACGTCCACTCCGGCCCGGGCCAACAGCAGGCCCAGCATCATCCCGGCCGGGCCGCCACCCACCACGCAGCAGGTCGTGCGCTCCATCGTTCTCCCTCTTTTCAACGCTTGTTGAATAAGCTCAGAGTGCTCCCGGACGCCGCCCCCGTCAAGCCGCATCACCCGAACAGGCCGACGTGACGCCCCGCACCCCCGACCGGTCGCACCCCGTCACCGATGCGCCACGAGTCGGACAAACCCGTTGTCGGGCCGCGGGAAACGGGCCGTGCCGCACGCGCAGCGGAATCGCCAGACGGCGGAGAGTGACCGCGAACAAGGGGCAGCTTCACCTTGTTAGCCGAATCGCGGACAAGGGATCCGCACCTAGCCTCTCCTGGTGACGCCAGTTCTCTCCGCATTCACCACCCGCACCGCCGTCGAAATCCGCGCCGTTTGCCTGGACATCGACGACACGCTGATTGACTACGACGGATCGGCGAGAACCGCGTTGACCGCCCTTGTCGGACACGACCAGGCGTGGCCCGCCTGGCAGCGCACCACCGACGAGCACGTCGCCCGCGCCATCTCCGGCGAGTTCGACTACGACACCATGCGCTGGGAGCGCACCAAGGCCTTCTTCGCCGTCCTCGGCGAACACCTCGACGACGCCGAGGTCCGCCGCCGCGAAGACAGCCGGCTCGCCGTCATGGAACGGTCCTGGCGGGTGTTCGACGACACCCTGCCCCTGCTCGACTGGCTCCGCGAGAGCGGCATCAAGATCGCCGCCGTCACCAACGCCTCCGGCCCCCGGCAACGCGCCAAGATCGCCGCCGTCGGCCTGTCCGAATTCTTCGACCGCGTCGTCATCGCAGGTGAACTGGGCGTCGCCAAACCCGACCCGGTGATATTCCACACGGCCTGCCTCGACCTCGACGTGCTGCCTACCGAGACCGTGCACGTCGGCGACCGGCTCGACCTCGACGCCATCGGCGCCCGCGACGCCGGCATGCACGGCGTCTGGCTCAACCGCGACGGCGTCAGCGACCAGGCCGCCCCCACCGGCGTGTGGACCATCACCAGCCTCGCCGACCTGCCCGAGCTGCTCGTCTGCGAGCTCACCGGAGCCGACCCCGACGGCCTCTGACCTGCGCGATCCGCCCCCCAGCGGGGTCGATTTCACGATCAGGGCAACCATGGTCTAGTATTCATTCCGGCAGGGCGGACAGCGGCCGGTAACACCAAGCTGATCCAGAATGCCAATGGGGTATGGTGTAATTGGCAGCACGACTGATTCTGGTTCAGTTAGTCTAGGTTCGAGTCCTGGTACCCCAGCGCGAGGCACCCAAAGCGATGTGCTAGGGTATCTCCCAGCAAGAAAACAGAAGTCCTGGCCCCGTCGTCTAGCGGCCTAGGACGCCGCCCTCTCAAGGCGGTAGCGCGGGTTCGAATCCCGTCGGGGCTACAGATCCGGGATCCCCCTGACTTCCTTCGGAAGTCAGGGGGATCTTTCGTTGTGCCCTCTGGGGCTCCCGCCCCAGACCCCGAGGCAGGAGGGGCTTCGCCCCCCTGCACCCCCCTTCGGCTCGGCTCGCTGGCGCTCGCCATTGCATCCGGGGGGCTTCGCTTCGCTCGCCCTTGTGTGTGTGCTTGTGTGTGTGGGGGGTGGGGGGAGGGGGGAGGAGGGGTACTCGAAACCCTCACCCTTGGGCTCTCTCTAGGACCCCTACCTCCGTCCCGCGCTAGAGGCGGTTTTGGAGGGCTTCGGCGGCGGCTAGGAGGTCGGCGGCCCAGCGGCCGCCGGGGCGGCGGCCAATGCGGTCTACGGGGCCGGAGACGGAGACGGCCGCGATGACGGTGCCGGAGGAGTCGCGGACGGGGGCGGAGACGGAGGCGACGCCGGGTTCGCGTTCGCCGACCGACTGGGCCCAGCCGCGGCGTCGCACTTCCAGGAGAGTGCGTTCGCCGAAGAGGGCGTCGGTCAGGAGGGCGCGTTGGGTGGGGGTGTCGGCCCAAGCCGCGAGAACCTTGGCGCCGGAGCCGGCGGTCATGGGGAGACGGGCGCCGACGGGGACGGTGTCGCGGAGGCCGGAAGGGGGCTCGGCGGCGGCGACGCAGATGCGTTGCATGCCGTCACGGCGGTAGAGCTGGACGGACTCGCCGGTGATGTCGCGCAGGCGCGGCAGGACCGAGGAAGCGGCGTCCAGGAGGGGATCGGTGGCGCCGCCGGCCAGTTCGGCGAGGGCGGCGCCAGGACGCCAACGGCCGTCGGAACCACGGCGTAGCAAGCGATGCACCTCCAGACCCACGGCGAGGCGGTGCGCGGTGGCGCGCGGCAAGCCGGTGCGGTTGCAGAGTTCCGCCAAGCCACAGGGGTCCTTGGCGACGGCGCTGAGCACCGCCACCGCCTTGTCCAGAACGCCGATCCCGCTATGCTGTCCCACAGCGCGATATTAGCTTCCCGGCATGTGGGAAGTCCAGTCGCTCAGCATGTGAGAATCCCGATCTGACACCGACATCCCCGAAGGGGGAGGAGACCATGGGCCGCACGCTCGCGGAGAAAGTCTGGGACGCGCATCTGGTGCGCAAGGGCGACGGAGCCGAACCGGACCTCATCTACATCGACCTGCACCTGGTGCACGAAGTCACCAGCCCGCAGGCGTTCGACGGGCTGCGGCTCGCCGGCCGACCGGTCCGCCGGCCCGACCTGACCATCGCCACCGAGGACCACAACGTTCCTACGGTGGACATCGAACTTCCCATCGCGGACCCGGTGTCCCGGACCCAGGTGGAGACGCTTCGGCGCAACTGCGCGGAGTTCGGGGTGCGGCTGCACCCGATGGGCGACGCGGAACAGGGCATCGTGCACGTGGTCGGCCCGCAGCTGGGCCTGACCCAGCCGGGCATGACGGTGGTGTGCGGCGACAGCCACACCTCGACGCACGGCGCGTTCGGCTCGATCGCCTTCGGCATCGGCACCTCCGAGGTCGAGCACGTGCTGGCCACGCAGACCCTGCCGCTCAAGCCGTTCAAGACGATGGCGATCAACGTCAACGGAACCCTGGGCGAGGGCGTGACGGCCAAGGACGTGATCCTGGCGGTGATCGCGAAGATCGGCACCGGCGGCGGGCAGGGCTACATCCTGGAGTACCGCGGCGACGCCATCGAGGCGATGTCGATGGAAGCGCGCATGACCGTCTGCAACATGTCGATCGAGGCGGGCGCCCGCGCCGGCATGATCGCGCCGGACGACACGACCTTCGACTACATCAAGGGCCGCCAGCACGCGCCGCGGGGCGCGGACTGGGACACCGCGGTGGAGTACTGGCGGTCGCTGGCCACCGACGCGGACGCGACGTTCGACGTCGAGGTGGACATCGACGCGAACACGCTGACGCCGTTTGTCACGTGGGGCACAAATCCCGGACAGGGCCTGCCGCTGGGCGACCGCGTGCCCGACCCCGAGGACATCGGCGACGAGAACGCGAAGGTCGCGGCGGAGAAGGCGCTGGCGTACATGGGCCTGGAGCCGGGCACGCCGCTGCGTGAGATCCACGTGGACACCGTCTTCCTCGGCTCCTGCACCAATGGGCGCATCGAGGACCTCCGCGCGGCGGCGGCGGTTCTCCAGGGGCGCAAGGTCGCCTCGGACGTACGCATGCTGGTGGTGCCCGGTTCGATGCGGGTGCGCGCGCAGGCCGAGTCCGAGGGACTGGACAAGGTCTTCACGGCCGCGGGCGCCGAGTGGCGGTCGGCCGGCTGCTCCATGTGCCTGGGCATGAACCCCGATCAGCTCAAGCCGGGCGAGCGCAGCGCGTCCACCTCCAACCGCAACTTCGAGGGCCGGCAGGGCAAGGGCGGCCGCACCCACCTGGTGTCGCCGCTGGTCGCCGCGGCCACCGCGGTGCGCGGCACGCTGTCCTCGCCGGCCGACCTGGACTGAGAGAACGGGAGTAGACCGATGGAACCCTTCACCAGCCACACCGGGGTCGGCGTCCCGCTGCGCCGGTCCAACGTGGACACCGACCAGATCATCCCCGCCGTCTATCTGAAGCGCGTCACCCGCACCGGTTTCGAGGACGGCCTGTTCGCGGCCTGGCGGGCCGACGAGAGCTTCATCCTCAACCAGGAGCCCTTCCGCGGCGGCAGTGTTCTGGTCGCCGGACCGGACTTCGGCACCGGCTCGTCCCGCGAGCACGCCGTCTGGGCGCTGATGGACTACGGCTTCCGGGTGGTGCTGTCGTCCCGCTTCGCCGACATCTTCCGGGGCAACTCCGGCAAGCAGGGCCTCGTGGCCGCGCAGTGTGAGCAGTCCGACATCGAACTGTTGTGGAAGCTGCTGGAGAACGAGCCCGGCACCGAGGTGACGGTCGACCTGACCGCGAAGACGGTCCGCGCCAAGGACTTCTCGGCCCCCTTCCAGATCGACGACTACACCCGTTGGCGCTTGCTGGAAGGGCTGGACGATATCGGCCTGACCTTGCGAAACGTCGACGCGATCGGGGAATTCGAGGGCGGCCGGCCAACTTGGCTGCCCACAACGAACCCTGTCGCGGCGGGCTGAACACCGGGCCGCCGGAAGGGGTTTCCGGCGGCCCATCCCCGCCGCCATCGCCGCTTCGAAAACCGGGCTTATGTCCCCCGGTGGGGCGGATCCAACGCGCCATCAACAAAAAAATGGGCGTGGCGCGTGGAAATTCTTGCCGCGTTGGCTTACCGTGTGCGAGAAGTGGCCCAACTACAGGGCCGATGGTGTCCTGGGAGGGACTGAAGTGAACAAGGCCCAACTCATTGAGGCTCTGGCCGAGCGTCTCGGCGACAAGAAGGCCGCCAGCTCCGCTGTCGACGGCATCGTCGACATCGTCGTCCGCACCGTCCACAAGGGCGAGAAGGTCAACGTCACGGGCTTTGGTGTGTTCGAGAAGCGGGCTCGGGCCGCGCGCACCGCGCGCAACCCGCGCACCGGCGAGACCGTGAAGGTCAAGAAGACCAACGTTCCCGCTTTCCGTGCCGGCACGACGTTCAAGGACGTCATCAGCGGCGCCAAGAAGCTGCCGAAGGTCGTCGCCGCCAAGCCGGCCGCTGCCACCACCACGCGGGCGGCCGCTGCCAGCACCGCTGCCGCGAAGCCGGCCACCACGCGCCGCACCGCTGCCGCCAAGCCGGCCGCCACCGCTGCCGCCGCCAAGCCGGCCACCACGCGTCGTACGGCTGCCGCCAAGCCGGCCGCTGCCGCCGCGAAGCCCGCCACCACGCGGAAGGCCGCGCCGAAGCGCACCACGGCCGCCGCCAAGCCGGCCGCCGCGGCCGCGACCACGACCGCTGCCGCGAAGCCGGCCGCCGCCAAGGCCGCGCCGAAGAAGGCCGCGCCCGCCGCCAAGAAGGCCGCGCCGAAGAAGGCCGCTGCCGCCAAGAAGTGACCTCACGCGGCCGAGTCACCCGCTCGGCCGGGCGAAGTCATGAAGCAGTGAAACGAACCCCGGTGCACGACCCGCGCGTACCGGATTCGTGAACTCGCGAGTGAGCGAGGTCTGCGCTGTCGCGCAGACCTCGCTCGCGTGTTTTCCGGGGGACACCCCGCCTGTGCGTCCAGCACGGGCCCCTGATCACGTTGTCGGGGTTCAGGAACCGGGAAAGTCCAGGTCCGGCAGGGGTTGTCGACACAACCCCTGGGGCCCAAGGGGTCTGGCGACCCCCAGGGCTAGCGGCCGGACGGTTTCGGGAGCGGGCTGGGAAAGTAGTCGGCGGCGACCAGACGCGGCTCCCGCCCGGCCTTCGGCGGCCGGAACGACAACACCCAGAAACTGCCCTTCTTGCTGGCGATCTCGGCCAGCCGCAGGCCGCTCATGTCGGCCAGACGGGCGATGACGTCGGGAATGACGCCACCCTGGCTGCTCACCACCGGAGTGCCGCCGCCGGCCACGATGTCCAGCAGCCGGGCCACCCCGGCCGACGGGCTCACCCAGTAGCCCTCCTCGGACAGCAGCGGCTCGCTGCGGATCTCCAGGCCCAGCCCGGCCACCGTGTCCACGCAGCGCGTCCGCGGGGCCGCATGGACGCGATCAGCCCCGAACAGCGGCAGAATCCGGGCCAGGCCCGCTGCCTGCCGCCGTCCGGCCGGGCTCAGCGGCCGCAGGTCGTCGTCGCCGTCCCACTCGTCGCGCTTGCCGGCCTTGGCGTGCCGCACCAGCAGCAGCGTGCTCAAACGCGCTGGTAGGGCGGTGAATTCGGTCAGCACGAGCCGGTCGTGCCCATAGGACAGCAGATCCCCGGCGGCATCGGGCGAGACCCATTTGAGCCGGTCCACCTCGTCGTTGGCGGCGAAGTCGCCATCAGTGCACCGGGCCGCGAAGTAGTAGACGACCTTCGTCTTGCCGTCGACCGTGTATTCGGTCGACGGCAAGCGACGGCCCAACGCGATGGAGAAGCCGGTCTCCTCCAGCACTTCTCGAACCGCGGCGGCCGGCTCCGTTTCGTCAGCGTCCAATTTTCCCTTGGGCAGTGACCAATCGTCATATCGTGGGCGATGCACCACGGCGACTTCGACCTGCCCGGTCACACTGGTCGGACGCCAGACAACGGCGCCGGCGGCGGAGATAGTCACACCTGCTGTTCCTTCGCGCTGTGCAGTTTCATCAGTTCGACCTGGTGGTCGCGAACCCGCGAACCGTCGGCCGGGGACGGATCCCAGTTGCCACTGGCCGACAACACCCAGCACCGGGTGGCCGGATCCAGCGCCGAATCCAGCACGCTGTCCAACTGGGCCACCAGTTTCGGGTCGGTCACCTTCACCAGCACCTCGACCCGGCGGTCCAGATTGCGGTGCATCATGTCGGCGCTGCCGATCCACAGTTCGTCGTTGCCGAGGAACCGGAAGATCCGGGAGTGCTCCAGGAAACGTCCCAGGATCGACCGCACGACGATGTTCTCCGACAGTCCGGGCACCCCCGGCTTGAGCGCGCAGATGCCGCGCACCACGACCTCGACCGGCACGCCGGCCTGCGACGCGCGGTACAGCGCGTCGATGACCTGCTCGTCCACCAGCGAGTTCACCTTGATCCGCACGCCCGCCCGCCGCCCGGCCCGCGCGTGCTCGATCTCCTGCTCGATCCGCCGCACGATGCCGCGCCGCACGCCGTAGGGCGCGACCATCAGGCTGCGGTAGTTGTCCTGCCGGGCATAGCCGGTCAGCACGTTGAACAGATCGGTGAGGTCCGCGCCGATCGTCGGCTCGGCGGTGAGGATGCCGACGTCCTCGTACAGCCGCGCGGTCTTCGGGTTGTAGTTGCCGGTGCCGATGTGGCAGTAGCGCTTGATGGACGAGCCTTCCTGGCGGATCACCAGCGCCGTCTTGCAGTGCGTCTTGAGGCCCACCAGGCCGTAGACCACGTGCACGCCGGCCTTCTCCAGCGCCCGGGCCCACTTGATGTTGGCCTCCTCGTCGAACCGCGCCTTGAGTTCGACCAGCGCCACCACCTGCTTGCCGGCCTCGGCCGCGTCCATCAACGCGTCCACGATCGGCGAGTCACCCGAGGTGCGGTACAGGGTCTGCTTGATGGCCAGCACGTTCGGGTCGGCCGCGGCCTGCTCGATGAACCGCTGCACGCTGGTGGAGAACGAGTCGTACGGGTGGTGCACCAGCACGTCCCCGTCCCGCAGGGTGGCGAACACGCTGCGCGGCGTCTCCCGGTCGGCGAAGGCGGGATGCGTGGCCGGCACGAACGGCGGGTCCTTGAGCTCCTTGCGGTCCACGCCGTACACCTGCCACAGGCACGACAGGTCCAGTAAACCCGGCACCTCCACGACCTCGTCCGGCTCCACGTCCATCTCCCGCAGCAGCAGGCGAAGCACGTGGTCGGTCATGTCGTCGCCGACCTCCAGCCGCACCGGCGGGCCGAAGCGGCGGCGGGCCAGTTCCCGTTCCAGGGCCTTGAGCAGGTCCTCGTCCTGGTCCTCCTCGACCTCCAGGTCGGCGTTGCGGGTGATGCGGAAGACGTGGCACTCGATGATGTCCATGCCGGCGAACAGCTCGCGCAGGTGCGCGGCGATCAGTTCCTCCAGCGGCAGGAAAGTGGCGGTGCCGCTGCGCCGGTCGGCCTCGACCCGGATCAGCCGCGGCACGTTGTCCGGCACCTTCACGCGGGCGAACTGCTCCGGCCCGCCCTCGGGGGAGCGCACGGTGACGGCCAGGTTCAGCGACAGCCCGGAGATATAAGGGAAGGGATGGGCCGGGTCCACCGCGAGCGGGGTGAGCACCGGGAAGACCTGCTCGCTGAAGTAGTTGGACAGCCGCAGCTGGTCGGACTCCTCCAGGTCCTGCCAGGACACGATGCGCACGCCGTGCTGCTCGAGGCCGGGGCGGATCTCGTTGAGGAACGCCTTGGCGTGCTGGTCGACCAGTTCCTGGGTGCGGGCGGCGATCCGGCTGAGCTGTTCGCTCGGCGTGAGGCCGTCGGCGCTGCGCACGGTCAGGCCGGTCTCCTCGCGGCGCTTCAGGCCGGCCACCCGCACCATGTAGAACTCGTCCAGGTTCGACGCGAAGATGGCGAGGAACTTGGCCCGCTCCAGCAGCGGCTGCGAGGCGTCCTCGGCCAGCGCCAGCACGCGGGCGTTGAAGTCCAGCCACGACAGCTCCCGGTTGAAGTACCGGTCGTCGGGCAGGTCCGTCTCGATTTCCTTGTCGGTCACGGCCGGCGGCGTGCTGACGCGGTGCGCCGGGCTGTCGGTGCGCGGCAGCCGGGTGCGTTCGGCCGGCGGAACGGGTGTCACGACAGCGGTCTTGGCGTCGGCCAGCGGGACGGACTCCGCCTTGGGGGCGACGGCCCGGGCACGCGGCGTCCGGGTCTTGGGAGCGGCCTTGGGCTTGGCCGTCGTACGGGCAGTGGCGGCCTTGGCCCGGCTCCGCGTCGTGCGTGTGGGGTTCGCGGTTTCCGTGGTCTCGGCTGTGGTCTCGCTGGCGGGGGCCGCCTTGGCCGCCCGACTGCGGGTCGGCTTCTCGGCCGAGCCCTTCGCGGCGGCCGCGGTCTTGGCCGCCGCCGGTTCCGTGCTCTTGGCCGCGGGGGCGGCCTTCGCGGCCCGGGCTCGGGTCTTGGGCGCGGGCTTGGGCGTTGGTTCGGGCTCCGCCTTCGCGGTGCTGCGCCGACGGCTGGGCGTGGGCGTCTCCGCCGCGGCCTTGGCGGTGGCCGCGGTGCTACGGGTGCTCGTCCGCCTGGGGGTCGCTCGTGGCTGCCGCGCCCTGGCGGTGGCGGGCTTGGTCTGCTCGGCCGTGGCCTCGTCGTTGGTATCCGTACGCACGGTGGCCATTGTTCCCCAGCTGAAGAGAAAAGGCGCTGCTCGGGAGGAACGACACGGTGAACACCCAGAGCTACGACGGGGCCCGCATCGCGACGATCACACCGTCCTGCCGGTCGAGCGTCACCCGCTGGCCGGGCCGCGGCGACCGCCATCTGCCGGCGGCGACTGCCGCCGCGGGCACGTCGACCAGCAGACCGTCGTCCTTGAGCACGGTCACCGACCCGTCCGCGTGGGCGGTGTGCACGGTGGCCTGCTCCATGCCGGCCGAATCCATGACAGGGAGGTTAGCGCGGTCCACTGTGGATCACGCCGACAGCCGGAACCGCTGCGCGGTGCGCGGGCCCAGGCCGAGCCCGGCGGCGACGGACAGATCGGACTCGGTGTCGACGTCGCAGCGCAGCGACGGCCAGTCGCCGGTGAGTTCGACCGCGCCGGAGGCCCGGTGCGCCTGCGCCGAGCCGACGCCGAACCGAGGGTCCAGCGGCTCGCCGGGGGCGGAGATCAGCAGCGTGGTGCCGGTGCCCTGACGGTCCGGCACGAACGCCCGCTTGCCGTCGGCGGCCGCGATGGCGGCGGCCAGCTCGGCCGACCGCAGCGCCGGCAGGTCCGCCTGCAACGCCCCGACGTGAGCACCCAGCGCCGACGCGCCGTGCCGGTAGGCCTCGTTCAGGCCCGGCTCCGCCTCCGGCACGGTCCGAATTCCCTCGGCCCGCAACACCGCCGTGAGCATGGGATCGGACGTGACGACCACCACGTCCCGCACGCCGTCGGCGCCGGCCGCGGCGGTGATCGTGTCCAGCGCCAAAGCCACCACCAGGTCCGCGTGCGCCCGCCGGTCGCCGATGCCGCCGTCGGCCGCCCCGACCAGCCGGGACTTGGCCCGCTCCAGCCGCTTCACCGGCACCACGAGGTCGAGGTAGCTCCGCACATCTCCATCATGCAGACTCGGCCCGACGAAAACGAACGAGGGAGTGCGGATGCGCAAGGAGAAGGGCGGGCCGTGGATCAGGATGTGCGCCATCGTCCTCTATCCGACGGTGAAGCTGCTGGCGCACCGGGTCATCAAGGGGCCGAAGCTGCCACGGCACGGCGGCGCGCTGCTGGTGATGAACCACATCTCGCACCTCGACCCGGTGTTCGACGCGATCCTGGTGCACAACAACGACCGGGTGCCGCGCTTCATGGCCAAGGCCTCGCTGTGGAAGGTCCCGGTGCTGGGCAAGGTCCTGGTCGGCGCCGGCCAGGTGCCGGTCTACCGCGGCGGTGACGCGCGGGAGAGCCTGCGCGCGGCCAAGGAGAGCCTGGACGTGGCCAACAAGGGCCTGGCCGAGGGCAAGCTGCTGGTGATCTATCCGGAGGGCACGATCACCAAGGACCCGGACGGCTGGCCGATGGCCCCCCGCACCGGCGCGGCCCGGCTGGCCCTGGCCAGCGACGTGCCGGTGATCCCGGCCGCCCGCTGGGGCACCCGCGAGATCTACGACGGCTACAACAAGAAGTTCCGGCCGTTCCCGCGCAAGACCGTCACCTCCATCCTGGGCGAGCCGATCGACCTGTCGGCCTACCGGAACCAGCCGGTCACCGCGCAGGTGCTGCGCGAGGTGACCGACCTGATCATGGAGAAGGTCAAGGAGCTGGTGGCGCAGGCGCGCGACGAGCAGGCGCCGGCCGGCTTCTACTCCCCGGCCAAGGCCAAGCAGAACGGGGAGTGACGTGGAGTTGCAGCGCATCGCGGTGCTGGGAGCCGGGTCGTGGGGCACCACGTTCGCCAAGGTGCTGGCCGACGCGGGCCGCGACGTCGTGCTGTGGGCGCGCCGGCCGGAGGTGGCCGACGAGATCACCAACCAGAAGCTGAACACCGGCTACTTGCCGGGCATCCGGCTGCCGGAGACGCTGCGCGCCACCGCCGATCCGCTGCTGGCGCTGGACGGCGCCGAGGCCGTGGTGCTGGCGGTGCCGAGCCAGACCCTGCGGGCCAACCTGGCCCCGTGGCGGGAACTGCTGCCGGCCGGTGCGACGCTGGTCAGCCTGGCCAAGGGCATCGAGCTGGGCACCGGCAAGCGGATGAGCGAGGTGGTGGCCGAGGTCGCGCAGGTGCCGGCCGCGCAGGTGGCGGTGGTGTCGGGGCCGAACCTGGCCCGGGAGATCGCCGCGCAGCAGCCGACCGCGACCGTCATCGCCTGCACGGACCACGAGCGCGCGGTGGCGCTCCAGCGCGCGAGCGCCAACGGCTACTTCCGGCCGTACACGCTGACCGACGTCGTCGGCTGCGAACTCGGCGGCGCGTGCAAGAACGTGATCGCGTTGGCCTGTGGCATCGCCCACGGGCTCGGCTTCGGCGACAACACGATGGCGTCGCTGATCACGCGCGGGCTGGCCGAGACCGCACGGCTGGGCGCGGCCCTCGGGGCGGACCCGCTGACCTTCGCCGGCCTGGCCGGGCTCGGCGACCTGGTCGCCACCTGTGCCTCGCCGCTGTCCCGCAACCGCAGCTTCGGCGAGCGCCTGGGGCTGGGGGAGACGCTGGCGCAGGCCCAGGAGGCCACGCACGGGCAGGTGGCCGAGGGCGTGAAGTCGTGTTCCTCCATCCAGGACCTGGGGGCCAAGCACGGCGTGGACATGCCGATCACCGACGGCGTCCGCCGGGTCTGCCACGACGGCCTCGACCCGCGCCGGATGGCCGCCGAGCTGTTGGGCCGAGCGCAGAAGGCGGAACGGTCATGACCGAATGGGGCGACGGCACCCGGTGTGTGCACACGGGTTCGGCCGAACCCGTTGCCGGGCAACCCTTTCTGGCCGGCCCAGTGCTGGCCGCCCCGTATCATCTAGGCCCTGGCCACCTCGGCGCGGACGACTTCTACGGCCGCGCCGGCAATCCGACCTGGCGGGCGCTGGAGTCGGCGATCGGCGGCCTGGACGGGGGCCTGTGCACGGTGTTCCCGTCCGGCATGGCGGCGATCACCACGCTCCTGCGGACACTGCTGTCTCCGGGCGATGTGATAGTCGTTCCCGCTGATGGGTACTACCTCGTGCGGACCTTCCTCGCCGAGCTCGACGTCCGGGCGCGCGAGGTGCCGACGGTCGGCCCGTGGACGCCGGAAGTCGTGGCCGGGGCGCGGCTGGTGCTGCTGGAGACGCCGTCGAATCCGGGCCTGGATGTGTGCGACATCAAGGAGATCGCCGAACTGGCCCACGCCGCCGGCGCGTTGGTGGCCGTGGACAACACCACGGCGACGCCGATCGGCCAGCGGCCGCTGGAGCTGGGCGCGGACATCTCCGTGGCCAGCGACACCAAGGCGGTCGCCGGCCACAGCGATGTCCTTTTCGGACACATCTCGGTGACCGACGAGGCGCTGTGGACGCAGTTGCAGCGGCAGCGGTCGATGGGCGGCGCGATCCCCGGCCCGTTCGAGACGTGGATGGTGCACCGCGGGCTGGGCACCCTGGACGTGCGGCTGGCCCGGCAGGCCGAGAACGCCGCCGCCCTGGTCGAGGTGCTGCACCGGCACGGGGGAGTGGCCGACGTGCGCTGGCCCGGCTGGCCCACCGACCCGTCGCACGCCGTCGCCGTCCGGCAGATGCGGCGGTTCGGCGGCGTCTTCACGTTCGTGCTGCCGTCGGCCGAGCATGTGACGAAGTTCGTCGCCGAGAGCCGGCTGGTGGCCGCGGCGACCAGCTTCGGCGGCCTGCACAGCACCGCTGACCGGCGGGCCCGATGGGGCGACCCTGTTCCGGAGGGACTGGTCCGGTTCTCCGCCGGACTGGAGGATTCCCACGATCTGGTACGGGACGTGCTGGCCGCCCTTGACCGGGCGCTGGCGGGGCCGGTTCAATAGCGACCATGTTGCTGCGTGCCATGACCGAACGACGGGGTCACATCGACCTCTGTCGGGTCTGTGGCGCGCTGTGTCTTCCTCGGTGATCGTTCCGACGCCTTCGCTCGCACCCACCAGGAAGACAAGTCCATCATGTTCGCCGTTCCGGAAAACACCGTGCTGTCGGCCGTCCGTGTCGCGCCGCAGCAGCCCACCAAGATCGTCCGTGAGGTCGCTGCCGACCGGGCCGGCTGGGCCCACCTGCTGCGCTACGACCCGGCCGAGCGCTGGACCGCGCTCATCCAGAGCACGCCCGACTACGAGGTGTGGCTGATGAGCTGGCTGCCCGGCCAGGGCGCCGAGCTGCACGACCACGGCGGGGCCGAAGGGGCGTTCACCGTGGTCCACGGCGTGCTGACCGAGCTGGTCGGCCGGCCCGGGCGCGCCGGTCAGGCCCTGCACGTGCTGCGCGCCGGGCAGTCCCGGGTGTTCGGGCCGAACTACGTGCACCAGATGCGCAACGAGGGCGACGACCCGGCGGTGAGCATCCATGTGTTCGGCCCGACCCGGCAGCGCATGACGCCGTACCGCTTCGACCCGGTGGCCGGCCCGGTCACCGCTTGAGCACGTGCTCCGGCACGGGCAAGGGTGAGTCCGACTCGGGAACGCCCCACTGGCTGCTCAGCGGGAGCACGCCGGCCCATGCGGTGTTGGCCTCGATGTCGAAGTCCTCGTCCACCGGGCCCTTGGCGCGGATCTTCACCGACGCCTCGGTGAGGTCCAGCGCGAGCACGACGGTGGCGGCCAGCTCCTTCTTGTTGGGCAGCCGCGCGTGGTCCCAGGACCCGGGGGCGAGGTGCTCGGTGACGGCCTGGAGGCCGCGCAGCTTCTCCTCCGGGTCGTCGACCAACCGGGTGGCGCCGTGCACCACGGCGCTGCGGTAGTTCATCGAGTGGTGCATGACCGACCGGGCGTAGACGATGCCGTCCACAATGGTCACGGTGACGCATACCGGCCCGGGGCCCATGCTCCGCGATCCGGTGGATCCGTGCAGGTAGAGCGTGTCGTCGATGCGGCCGTAGCCGGTGGGCAGCACCACCGGCGCGTCGTCCCACACCACGCCCAGGTGGCAGATCAGGCCGGCGTCGAGCACGGCGTCCAGGGCCGCGCGGTCGGTCTGGGCGCGTTCCCGATGTCGGTTGACGATGGTCCGTGGTGTCGGTGACAGTGGAGTTCGGCTCACGCTGACCAGCATCGGCCGGCAAGTGGCATTATGGAAGTGCCACTACTTCCCGATTTGAGAAGGCCACTTTGCCGGACTCGGACGACGCGCTGCTGATCAGGCTGGACCGGGAGGCCCGCACGCCGCTGGCCGTGCAGCTGGCCGACGCCCTGCGCTCGGCCGCCGCGGCCGGCCAGCTGCGGGCCGGCGACCGGCTGCCGTCCACCCGCACGCTGGCCAGCCACCTCAAGGTGAGCCGGACCGTCACCTCGGCCGCGTACGACCAGTTGCTGGCCGAGGGCTGGATCGCCGGCCGGCACGGCTCCGGCACGTATGTGACGACCACTCCGCCCGGCACCTCGCCGGAGCCGGCCGACCGGGCCCGCGCCGCCGCGCCCGAGCCGGAGGTCGTCTCCCTGGAACTGGGCCGGCCGTGGGTCGGCGGGCTGGACCGCGCCGCCTGGCGACGGGCCTGGCGCTCGGCCGCCGACGCCGATCCGCTGGTGAGCCACTATCCGCCGGGGCTGCCCGAGTACCGCGAGGCCGTGGCCGAGCACCTGTTGCGGCACCGGGGTTTGACGATCCGAGGAGGGCTCGCGACCGAGGCCGTGCTGGCCACCAGCGGCACCAGCGCCGCCGTGGCCGAGATGGCGGTGAGCGTGTTCCGTCCCGGTGACACGGTCGCGGTGGAGGAACCCGGTTACCTGCGGGCGGTCGAGGCGTTCAAGGCCGGCGGCATCCACGTGCTGCCCGCGCCGCTGGACCGTGACGGCATCCTCGTCGACCAGATTCCCAGTGGTGTCAAGGCGGTCTACTGCTCGCCGGCCCACCAGTACCCGTTGGGCAGCCGGCTGCCGGCTGCCCGCCGGGTCGCGCTGGTGGAACGGGCCCGCCGCGAGGGCTGGCTGATCATCGAGGACGACTACGACGGCGAGCTCCGCTACGACGTCGCCCCGTTGCCGCTGCTGGCCGCGCTGGCCCCCGACGTCGTCGTGCACCTGGGCACCACCAGCAAGATCCTCACCCCGACCCTCGGCGCCGGCTGGCTCGTCGCGCCGCCGGAGGTGGCCGGCGCGGTGCTGGCCTACCGCGAGCTGACCGGCATCGGGCCCGCGCCGTCCGGGCAGCGGGTGCTGGTCGAGTTGGCGCGCAACGGAGATCTCGGGCGGCACCTGCGCCGGCTGCGGCGCGAGTTGTCCGAGCGGCGGGTGCTCGTGGTGGAAAGCCTTCGCGCCGCCGGGATTCCCATCCTCGGCGACGACGCCGGCTCGCACGTCGTGGTGCTGTTGCCGTCGGTGGAACGGGAACGCGAGGTGGTGCGGCGGGCCGCGCGGCTCGGGGTCCGGCTCGACGGGCTGGAGCGCCGCCATGCCGGACCGCCGCGCTGGCACGGCGTTGCGATCGGCTACACCGCTTGCTCGCGGGACCAGCTGATCAGCGTCCTGCCGCCGCTCATCGACCTGCTGGCCGGATAGCCTCGTTGATCTGTCAACTCCAGGCAAGGTCAGCCTGGGTTGGCGGCGACCGCCTGGGGCGGCAGGACCTTCTTCACCGCCGCCGACACCTCCTGCACCGGACCGGTGCCGGCGTCCTTGGACTCGGTCAGGGCGATGTACACCGACCGGTCCACGACGTAGTGGGTGAGCGTGCCGGCGTCGCCGACGACGTCCAGCCACTGCACCGCGTTCACGGCGCCGAGCTGGGCGGTCTGGGTCAGCTCGGGCGGCCGGCCCATGCCGCAGCGCAGCACGATCGGCTCGTGCTGGGCGTCGCCCCAGGCCACGGTGGCCGGCGGCGCGGGCTTGGCCAGCTCGCGCCGCGGCACCTGCTGCCCGGCGTCGGTGACCTGCGTCGGCAACGCCTTGAGCAGGTCGTCGCACGCCTTGGACCCGGCGTCCGGCGCGTCGATCGTGACCAGGGCCAGCGGGCCGGTCCGGTCGTCGCCGGCGGACGGGGGCGGCGGCGCCGCGGCCGACCCGCCGATCACGCCGAACGCCGCCACGACGACGGCGAGCAGCGCCGGCAGGCCGATCGCGACGGCCAGCACGGGCTTGGACGGGGTGACGCTCACCCCGCTACTCCATCACAGGTGCACGACCGGACACGTCAGGGTCCGGGTGATGCCCTCCACGTTCTGGATCCGGGCCACCACCAGCTGCCCCAGCTGGTCGACGGTGTCGGCGTCGGCGCGCACGATCACGTCGTACGGGCCGGTGACGTCCTCCGCGGTGGTGACGCCGGCTATGCCGGAGATCTCAGCTGCCACCGCAGCCGCCTTTCCGACCTCGGTTTGGATCAGGATGTACGCGTGGACCACGGCGCGCCCCTTCGTCTCGATCAGCCGGCACGGGGTAGGAACGTGGCCAGAACGTACCTCAGTCGGGGTTCCGACTGCTCATGATCGGAGGCAATCTTGCGCCCGGAGCCGCCCCCAGACGCGGACACGGTCGCCGGAGTGGGTGAGTTCGGTCTCATCAGGAGGGTCACGCGCGGCCGCGCCCAGCCCTCCTCGACCCTGCTCGGCCCCGGTGACGACGCCGCGGTGGTGGCCGCCCCCGACGGTCGGGTGGTGGCCAGCACGGACGTGCTCGTCGAGGGTGTCCACTTCCGACTCGACTGGTCGACGCCCGAGCAGGTCGGACGCAAGGCGGCGGCGGTGAACCTGGCCGACGTGGCGGCCATGGGGGCGTCCCCGACCGCGCTGCTGGTCGGCATGGCCTGCCCCGCCGACACTCCGGCCGCGCTGGTCGAGGGCATCACCAACGGCCTGTGGGACGAGGCCCGCCGAGCCGGCGCCGGGGTCGTCGGCGGCGACATGGTCGGCTGTCCGACGCTCGTGATCTCTATTACAGCGCTGGGAGACATGCGCGGACTGGCCCCCGTGACCCGCTCCGGCGCGGCCCCCGGGGACGTGTTGGCGGTGTGCGGAAGGCTCGGTTGGGCCGCCGCGGGGCTCGCGGTTCTGGGCCGCGGCTTCCGGTCGCCGGTGGCGATCGTGGGCGCGCAGCAGGCCCCGGAACCGCCCTACGCGGCCGGCCCGCAGGCGGCCGAGGCGGGCGCGTCGGCCATGCTCGATGTGTCCGACGGATTGCTCAGTGATGTCGGCCACATTGCCGAAGCCTCGGGTGTGGCGATCGACATCCGGACCGATCTCCTCCCGGTGCACCAGCGGCTGATCGACGTCGGATCGGCGCTGGGCGCGAACCCGCGGCACTGGGTGCTCACCGGCGGCGAGGACCACGCCCTGGCCGCCACCTTCCCCGAACCGGCCGACGTGCCCGACGGCTGGGCCACCATCGGCACCGTGCGCCGCGGCGCCGGCGTGACGGTGGACGGCCGGCCGTACGAGGGCACCTCCGGCTGGGAACACTGGCGTTGACTGTCTGGCAGTGAAGGAAGTTCTCGTGGCGATCTACGCGTTGGGCGATCTCGTCCCCTCCATCCACCCCGGTGCCTACGTGCATCCCGACGCCACCGTGATCGGCGCGGTGACCATCGGGGCCGACTCCTCGGTGTGGCCGCACGCGGTGCTGCGCGGCGACTACGGCACGATCACCGTCGGCGAGCGCACCAGCGTGCAGGACGGCACGGTGCTGCACTGCACCCAGATCCACCCGACGGTCATCGGCTCCGACTGCGTGCTCGGGCACAACGCGCACGTGGAGGGCGCGACCGTCGGCGACCGCTGCCTGATCGCCTCCGGTTCGGTGGTGCTCAACGGTTCCGTCGTCGGCGACGGCGCGGTGGTCGGAGCCGGCGCGGTGGTCTCGTTCGGCGGCGTGGTGCCGCCGCGGTCGATGGCGCTGGGCGTGCCGGCCCGCGTCCGCGAGGGGCATGAGGTCCCAGAGGACATGACCAAGGGCATCGTCGAGCTCTATGTCGGCAACGCGCGGGCGTATCGCCACGGTCTGCGTCGCCTCGACTAGTACCCTTCCGGGGGACACTGGAGAGGGGCGTTGTGGCCACCGTCGAGGACGACGCGTTACCGGATGAGCTGGTGTTGCCGGCACGTTTTGACGCGCCGCCGCCGATCACCCACTCCCGGGTGCCCATGTGGTTACGCGTCGTCGGCTCGCTGGCGATCGTCCTGGTGTCCGGCTGGCTGCCGTTGTGGCTGGTCCTGGTGGGCGCGGCGATCGCGCTCGGCGCCGCCGGCCTGTCCCTGATCCGCGGCGACAGCGCCCGCGAACCCCGCCGCAACGAGCTCATCTCGCTGGTCGCCCACCGCGAGCCGAGGCGTCGGGTCTACGCCCAGATGCGCTGGTACAGCCCGGGCGGCCGGGCGATGCCGGAGATCTCCGTCGGCTCGGAGCAGGGCGGCCCGGTCGACCAGTTGTTCGGCGTGCCGGAGGGAATCGACCTCGGCGGCCTGCGGGTGGACGGCGAGCCCGCGTCGGCGGTGCTGCTCGGCGACATCGAGCACGGCAAGCACGGGGTGCTCGTGCTCGACGGCAACGAGCAGGTGCTGCCGTTGTCACTGCCGTACCAGCCCAAGGGCCGCAAGTTCTTGCGCCCGCGACAGTTCGGGCACGTGTTCCAGGCCCCCGGCCCGACCGCGCCGGTGCTGGTCCCGCTGCGGCTGCGGGGCAAGGCCGCGATGGCGGCCAAGTGGCTCCAGGACGGTCCTGATTGGACGGACGTCCGGCTGCTCCCGGTGCGCGGCGACTGGACCCGCGTGGTGCTGGCCGATCCCGACGACGGCGCCCTGCTGGCCCACGCCCGGCTGCCGTGGGCGGCGCGCCGGCTGGCCACCCGTCCGCTGGCCTCGCTGGTGGCCGTGCGGCCGAAGTGGCGCATGGATCCCGAGGCGCCCGGTGACGTCGAAATACTTCTTTACGGCGCAGATTGGCCCGCCGTTGTGCTCACCCGAGTGAGTGGTCGGCTTCGCTGACACGCTGAGTAGACATGAGAGTCACTCGGTCGGTCTATGGTGACGCCGATCGAGCGCGTTTTACCGTGGGCATCGGACCGCCGACGACCGCCGGTCCGGTGATCGCGGAACCCATTACGACCAATCGGTGTTCCAGATCACTCGCATACTTTACTTAGGTTTTACAGTCCGCCATTCCGTTTTTTTTCGCAGGTCGGGCAGCGGATCGATCGTTACTGCATAAGAGTGGCATCTGACTACTGTGAGTGACGCTCACATGGGATGTTTGCCCGTTTGGACGCTGGTAGTCCCGATCTTCAGTCACTACCGTCGGTGCGGACGGTCAAGGTAATGTTCTCTTGACCTTCGCGGTTCGAATGCATCTCACTGTGGGGCAATGAGACGTCTTCGCTCATTCAAAGGGGTTCACGCATGACTTACGGCAGCGCACTGCGCCGCGACGTTCAGGGCGACAGCATCACGCCGCTGATCGGTGTGTTCGACATGTTCTCCGCATCACTGGCCGCGCAGCATTACGGTGGCATGTTCATCTCCGGATTCGGTTTCGCGGCGTCCTACTACGGGCTGCCGGACATCGGGTTCATCGCGTGGCCGGACATGGTCAATTTCGTGCAGCGGCTGCGGTTGGCCTTCCCGCAGCAGCACCTGCTCGTGGACATCGACGACGGTTACGTCGACCCCGAGGTCGCCTGCCATGTGGTGGAGAACCTGGAGCGCATCGGCGCGTCCGGCGTGATCCTGGAGGACCAGAAGCGGCCGCGCCGCTGCGGCCACGTCGACGGCAAGCAGATCCTCCCGCTCGAGGAGTACCTCGAGAAGCTCAACCTGGTCCTGGAGACCCGCCGCGACCTGGTGGTCGTCGCCCGCACCGACGCCACCGAGGAGGCCGAGATCCTGCGCCGGGCCGAGGCCCTGGCCCAGACCGACGCCGACGTGCTGCTGGTCGACGGCGTGCGCAGCGTGGACTGGATCACCAAGGTGCGCGCCGTGATCGGCGACAAGCCGCTGCTGTTCAACCAGATCGCCGGCGGCAAGTCGCCGCGGCTGTCGCTGACCGAGCTCGAGGACCTCGGCGTCAACGTGGCCATCTACTCCACGCCGTGCCTGTTCGCCGCGCACACCGCCATCGACAACGCGCTGCTGGAGCTGCGGGCCAACGACGGCCGGCTGCCCGAGGTCAAGGAGGGCGACGTCGGCGTGGCCGCGTCGATCGAGCTCATGGAGCGCAACATCTCCCGGCACCACCCCAAGCAGGACCGTGTCGATGTCCCGGTTGCGGGTTGATCCGTACATCGTCGCACTGCTGTTGACGGTGGCCGTCGCCTCGCTGCTCCCGGCGAGCGGGGCGGTGGCCACCGGCTTCGGCCACGCGACGACGATCGCGATCGGCCTGCTGTTCTTTCTTTACGGGGCAAGGCTTTCCACCCGGGAGGCGATCGACGGCCTCAAGCACTGGCGACTGCACAGCCTGGTCTTCACGGCCACGTTCGTGCTGTTTCCGTTGCTGGGCCTGCTGTGTCGGCTGCTGGTGCCGTGGGCGCTGACGCCGGAGCTGTGGACCGGGCTGATGTTCCTGTGCTGCCTGCCCTCCACGGTGCAGTCCTCGATCGCGTTCACCTCGATCGCCCGCGGCAACGTCGCCGCGGCCATCTGCAGCGCCTCGTTCTCCAACCTGGTCGGCATCGTGCTCACGCCGCTGCTGGTCACCGTGTTCCTGTTCACCGGCGCCGGCGGCATCTCCTTCGGCGCGGTGCGGGACATCATGGTGCAGCTGCTGGCCCCGTTCATCGCCGGCCAGCTGCTGCGGCGGTGGATCGGCGGATTCGTCACCAGGCACAAGAAGGTGCTCGGCTACGTCGATCGCGGCTCCATCCTGCTCGTCGTCTACGCCGCCTTCAGCGAGGGCGTCGTGGCCGGCATCTGGGGCCGGCTGTCGTGGGTGTCGCTGGTGGTCCTGCTGGCAGTCAACGCGGTGCTGCTGGCGATCGTGATGGTCGCGACCACCGTCGCCGCCCGGCGGCTGAAGTTCGCCACCGAGGACGAGATCGCCATCGTCTTCTGCGGCTCCAAGAAGTCCCTGGCCAGCGGCCTGCCCATGGGAACAGTGCTGTTCCCCGCGGCCACCGTCGGCCTGGCCGTGCTGCCGCTGATGCTGTTCCACCAGCTGCAGCTCATGGTGTGCGCCTGGCTGGCGCGACGGTACGGCGCCCGCAAGGAGGCCGTCGCGCTCGCCAGCGCCTGAACCGGGTGGGCGGGTCCTCGGGGTCCTGTCCTGGCCACAGGCCCGCCCACCCGGCTCCTCCCCGGCGGCGCGGGCGGCTGCCGCGCCGCCGGCCCGGTCTTTTTTCGCCACATGTGGACCACATTCGACATCCGATGCGGATTGTGGGCCACATGTGGCGCAACCGCTGGCGTCGGGAGTGTCGGGGGCGGCGGATACAGTTCGCGGCATGGTTACCCGTCCGTTGACCGAAGTTGTCGAAGCCGGCTGGGCGCAGGCGCTGGCCCCCGTGGCCGACCGGATCGCCTCGATGGGCGACTTCCTGCGGGCCGAGGTGGCCGCCGGCCGCACCTACCTGCCGGCCGGCGAGAACGTGCTGCGGGCGTTCAAGCAGCCCTTCGCCGACGTGCGGGTGCTCATCGTCGGCCAGGACCCGTACCCCACCCCCGGGCACGCCGTCGGCCTCAGCTTCTCCGTCGCGCCCGAGGTGCGGCCGATTCCGCGCAGCCTGGCCAACATCTACACCGAGCTGGAGTCCGACCTCGGCCTGCCACGGCCGTCCAACGGCGACCTGTCGCCGTGGGCCGAGCAGGGAGTGCTGCTGCTCAACCGGTCCCTGACCGTCGCCCCCGGCCGCCCCAACTCGCACAAGGGCAAGGGCTGGGAGGAAGTCACCGAGCAGGCCATCCGCGCCCTCGCCGGCCGCCGCACCCCGCTGGTCGCCATCCTCTGGGGCAGCAACGCCCGCAGCCTCGCCCCCCTGCTGTCCGGCGTGCCGTGCATCGAGTCCGCCCACCCCAGCCCGATGTCGGCCGACCGGGGCTTCTTCGGCTCCAAGCCCTTCAGCCGCGCCAACGACCTGCTCACCCGCCAGGGCGCGCAGCCCATCGACTGGAAACTGCCATGACCAGCGGAAGACCGGAGCCGCCGGGCGAGGACCCCCGGCGGCTGACCCGCAGCACCGACAACGACATGTCGGGCGAGGTGCACGGCGCGCTGTTCCAGACGGGGGACGTCGCCGGCGGCATCCACAACCACATCCACTACCACGGCGCGGCCCTGACACCGCCGGGCCAGCAGTCTGCGCCGGCCACGCCGCCGCCACTGAGCTACCAGCCGCCGGCCACCCCGCCGCTGGGCATGTCGTCGCCGGTCACGCCCGCCGCCGCGGCGGCGATCCCTTACGCCTTGCCGGCCAAGCCCCGTCGGAGGTGGCTGGCCCGGTTCGCGCGATGGTGCGGCGAATGGCTGCTCAGCCTCGCCCCGATCTTCGGGTTGTCGATCCTTCCGGGCTTCCTGGCGTTCGCCATCGCCGGCGACGATTCGGTCGGGGCGCGGCTGGCCGGCCTGGTCGTCGGCGTGGTGGTCCTGGGTGCGATCGGTTCGGTGTGGTGGCTGGTCACGCGGAGCCGGAGCCAGTTGTCGTTGGGGATGTTCGTGCTGTGGGCCTTGGACGGGCTCGCGTTCAGGCGACTGGCCACGATCGGGCGGGCGGCGCTCATCTGCTTGACGGTGGTCGGCTGGGGCGCGGTGATCGTCAGTGTCGCCGACCAGCCGCAGCCCAGTGCCAGCGGCGGCGCGCAGCATCCGGCTGTGGCGACCGTCTTCTATCTGCTCCTGGCGCTGGTCGTGGTGCGGAGGCTGAGGCAGCGCTAGTGCTGGTGGCCGCGGACCTCCAGGGATGACAGCAACTCCGCGGTCGCGGCGGCTACGGCGTCCACGGCCTGATTGAAGGCGGCGGCGTTGTGGGCGGCGGGCTGGCGGAAGCCGGAGAGCTTGCGGACGTACTGGAGGGCGGCGGCCCGGACGTCGGCGTCGGTGACGTGGTCGGTGAACGGCGGGCGCAGGGTCTTGATGCTTCGGCACATGCGGCCATTGTGCGACCGCCCCCGACGTTATCGCGTTTCGTGAACACAGTCAGAGCGGTTAGCGTGTTTCCGAATCGCTGGGTAGGGCCGATGCTGGACGTATGCGTCGAATCGACCCCTACATCGTGGCCATCCTGGGCACCGTCGCCCTCGCGTCCCTGCTGCCGGCGCGGGGACTGTGGGTACCGGTGTTCGGCAACGCGACGACGGTGGCGATCGGCCTGCTGTTCTTCCTGTACGGCATCCGCCTGTCGCCCCGCGAGGCGCTGGCCGGCATCAAGCACTGGCGGCTGCACGGCATCGTGTTCGCCTCGACGTTCGTGCTGTTCCCGCTGCTGGGGCTGGCATTGCGGGTGTTGGCGCCGGGGGTGATCTCGCCGGACCTCTACATCGGCCTGCTCTACGTCTGCTGCCTGCCCTCGACGGTGCAGTCCTCGATCGCGTTCACGTCCATCGCCCGCGGCAACGTGTCGGCGGCCATCTGCAGCGCGTCGTTCTCCAACCTGGTCGGCATCGTGCTGACGCCGCTGCTGGTCGGGGCGCTGCTGACCACCAACGGCGGCGGCTTCTCGGCCGGCGCGGTCGGCGACATCATGCTGCAACTGCTGTTGCCGTTCGTGCTCGGACAGCTGACCCGCCGCTGGCTCACCGGCTTCGTGACCCGGCACAAGGCGGTGCTGGGGCTGGTCGACCGCGGCTCGGTGCTGCTGGTCGTCTACACGGCGTTCAGCGAGGGCGTGGTCGCCGGCATCTGGGGCCAGCTGTCGGTGACGAGCCTGCTGGTCCTGGTCGGCGTGAACGCGGCGCTGCTGGCGTTGGTGCTGGCGGTCACCTGGTTCGGGCCCAAGCTGCTCGGCTTCTCCCGCGAGGACCGCATCACGATCATGTTCTGCGGCTCGAAGAAGTCCCTGGCCAGCGGCCTGCCGATGGCCAGCGTGCTGTTCGCCGGGCAGAGCGTCGGCCTGATCGTGCTGCCGCTGATGCTGTTCCACCAGATCCAGCTCATGGTCTGCGCCTGGCTGGCCCAGCGGTTCGCCCGGACCCCCGCGCCCGGCCCGGAACCCGCGCTCGTGGCCTGACCAGGACGCGGCGAAGAGCCCGAGGGACCGACATCCCTCGGGCTCTTCGTCTTGCCCGCACGCCAAAAGGCGGTGAGGCTTGGCCTCACCGCCTGTGGTGCAGCGTCAGCTTTCTCAGCCGCGGACGACCTTGCCGGCCTTCAGGCACGAGGTGCACACGTTGACCCGGGCACGCTGGCCGGGCGCGACCTTGGCGCGCACCGACTGGATGTTCGGGTTCCACCGGCGGTTGGTCCGGCGGTGCGAGTGCGAGACCGACATGCCGAAGCCCGGCCCCTTGCCGCAGACGTCGCAGACGGCAGCCATGTCAGACACTCCTTCAAGTAAATGCGAGTCCTCAGGTGGCATCCGACCGATCGTTGCCACCGGTGCGGACGCGCTGATCCGGGCCAATCACGGACCAGAGCAACCTGGACAGGGTAACCGGTGATCCGGCGCCGCTCCAAACCGCCCCCGCTACCCTCGCCGCGGAGGGCTGGGAGAGGAGGGGCCGGACGTGCTTCAGGCGCTGGACGCCGACGCGGTCCGCCGGTGGGCGGCGGCCGTCGTGCGCGCCCTGGACGCCGACCGCGAGGCGATCGACCGGATCAACGTGTTCCCGGTCGCCGACGGCGACACCGGCACCAATCTGCTGCACACCATGCGGTCGGCGCTGGACGCCCTGGTCCGCGACCCGGCCGACGCCGTCGGCGCGGCGGTGTCGGCGCTGGCCAAGGGGGCGGTGGCGGGGGCCCGCGGCAACTCGGGCGTGATCCTCTCGCAGGTGCTGCGCGGGCTGGCCGAGAGCTGGGAAGGCGCCCGCACGGTCAGCGGGGCGGCGTTGCGGTCGGCGCTGCGGCGGGCGGACGAACTGGCCACCGCCGCCGTGTCGAAGCCGGCCGCCGGCACCGTGTTGTCGGTGCTCACGGCGGCCGCCGACGCAGCCGAGGAATGCGGCTCCGACCTGCTGGACGAGGTGGCGACCGCCGCCGTGAAGGCGGCCGCGCAAGCGCTTGCGGACACCCCGCGCCAGCTGGCCGTGCTGGCCGAACGCGGGGTCGTGGACGCCGGCGGCCGGGGCCTGCTGGTGCTGCTCGACGCGTTGGCCACGGTCGTGGCGGAGCGGGTCGAGCGTGACGTCGACCACGACCTGCCGCCGATGAGTGCGACCAAGGCCGCCTTGGTGCACGAGAGCAGCGGCTTCGCGTACGAGGTGATGTACCTGCTCGACGGTCTCGCCGACGAGCAGGCGCTGCGGGACCGGCTGGCCGAGCTCGGCGACAGCGTGGTGGTGGCCGGCGACGGGCACGGGCTGTGGTCGGTCCACGTGCACTGCGACGACATCGGCGCGGCGATCGAGGTCGGCATCGAGAACGGCCGCCCGCACCGGATCAGCGTCACGCGGTTCGCCGATCAGAAAGCCCGTTTCGAACGTGACCGGGCGGTGGTCGCCGTGGTGGCCGGCGACGGCGTCGCCGAACTGTTCCGGGCCGAGGGGGCGATCGTGCTCGAACGGCAGCAGGGATGGGAACCGGCCGTCGACGATCTGCTCGAGGTGCTGGCCCAGACCGGCGCGGCCCAGGTTGTGGTGCTGCCCAACGACATCGCGTTGGCCGGTCTGGTCTCCGAGGCGGCCGAACTGGCCGAGGCCGACGGCCGTGACGTCGTTCTCGTGCCGACCGCATCGCCGGTGCAGGGCCTGGCCGCGCTGGCCGTGCACGACCCGAGCCGGCGCTCGGGCGACGATGTCGTCGCGATGGCCGAGGCCGCCGCCGCGACCCGGCGGGGCGAGCTGGTCATCGCCCAGCGGGAGGCGATGACCTGGGTCGGCCGCTGCCAACCGGGGGACGCGCTCGGGCTGATCGACGGCGAAGTGGTGCTCATCGAGCCCGCGCCGGCCGATCTGGTCGCCACCGCCTGCCGTCTGGTCGACCGGATGTTGGATGCCGGCGGCGAGTTGGTCACGGTCTTCGACGGGGCCGACGCGCCCGCCGGTCTGGGCGACGAGCTGGGTCGGCACCTGCGGTTGAGCCATCCGGAGGTGGAACTGACCGGATATTCCGGCGGCCAGAACGAGAGCGTGGCCCTGATCGGCGTCGAATAGTCCACTGCGGACGGTTCTCTTCGGATGGTCCACAGTGGACTCAAAGTGTCATCGCATGATCACTGTGCGCGACCGTCGGGGCGGTGTGAGCACGTATCGTCGCCGCCGCCTCACCACCCGTGGCCTCGGCTTTGGTGTCCGGCAGCTGACGCATCGGTTGCGGTCGGGGCGCGTTGATTGACACATCAGTCAGCCGTCGGGTCAACTGTGCGGTACCTGCATATCCGCACGTCACCAGCGAGGAGGTGGCCAGGTGCGCGAACCCTACCTTCAGGTCACCTGGACCGACCCCGTGACCGGCTGCCACGGCTATCTCGTGATCGACCGGCTGGTGCGCGGAGTGAGCAGTGGCGGACTGCGGATGCGGGCGGGCTGCACCCTCGACGAGGTGCGCGGCCTGGCCGCCGGCACATCGGTGCGGGAGGCGCTCAACTACGACCCGTCCGGACGCTACATCCCGTTGGGTGGCGCGAAAGGCGGCATCGACTGGGATCCGTACGACCCGAGGGCGACCGACGTGCTGCGGCGGTACCTGACCGCGATGCGGCCCTACGTCGAGCGGTTCTGGACCATGGGCGAAGATCTCGGGCTGCGACAGTCCACGATCGACAAGGTGCTCGCCGAACTCGGCTTCTCCTCGTCGATCCAGGCCGTGTACCCGCTGCTGGACGACGAGCGGGCCGCGCGGGCCCGGCTGCGCAAGGCTTTCCAGGTCCGGGTCGGCGGCATCACGCTCGACGAGCTCGTCGGCGGCTGCGGAGTCGCCGAGGCCGCACTTGCCGCCCTCGACCGGTTGGCTCTGCCCGCCGATGGCGTGCGCGCGTTCGTCCAGGGCTTCGGGGCCATCGGCGGGGCCAGCGCCCGATTCCTGTCCGAAGCCGGCGTGCGGGTCGTCGGCATCGCCGACGTCAAAGGCATCGTGGCCAATCAGGACGGTCTAGACGTGGAACGGCTGCTGCGCGGCCGGGACGCCCACGGCACCTTCGACCGCGACGACCTCAGCCCCGGCGACCACCTGCTGCCCGGCGACCGCTGGCTCGACGTCGACGCCGAGATCCTCGTGCCCGCCGCGTTCTCCTACGCCATCGACGAGCGCAACGTCGACCAGGTGCGGGCCCGGGTCGTCGTCGAGGCCGCCAACATGCCCGTGCTGCCCGAGGCCGAACGCCGGCTGGTGCAGCGGGGCGCGCTGGTCATTCCCGACGTCGTCGCCAACTCCGCCACCAGCACCTGGTGGTGGTGGACCCTGTTCGGCGACGTCCAGCCCGACTCCGACAGCGCCTTCGCCAAGATCCGCGCGGCGATGCGCCGGCTGGTGGCGGCGGTTCTGGATGAGGCCGACCGTGCTGCCATCACTCCGCGCTCGGCGGCGGCACGTATTGCTGATCTTGCGGTTCGCGATATCGACGCCAAGTTCGGGTCGGCGGCGTGAGTGGTGTCTGTGGGGTGGGTGTGATTCTTGTGCCCGCGCCGCGCGGTTGCCGGGGGTGTGGATTGCGGTGAGGGGTGGGGGTTGTCCGGCTGGGGGTGGGGTGGATCGTTTTGGGTTGGTGGCGGCGGGGTGGCGTCTGTTTGAGGGGTGAGGGGCCGTTATCCAGCTGACTCCGGGTGGATTTTACGCGGAGACCTCTGGGCGATGGCGTATCAAGGCGCTATCGGGCAGGCTCCGCCTGCCTCGATACGCAACAAGCTTATGCCATCGCCCCCCTCCGCGTAAAATCCACCCTCCGGAGCCTGGAGGTGTAGATGATGGTCGCCGTGGTGCTTTCTGTGGGGTCGTCGTCGCGATTATGCATGAAACGGGATTTCACCCGTTAGTGGTTCGATTTGGATCTTCAATAGGGGTATCGTTGGGGTATGGAAGAAATCGCCCGGGAGCTGGAGTCTGCTGAGCCTTCGGGAGCGATGCTGGACCTGCTCCTCGGCGCGGATCTCTCCACCCTCACACCCGAGCAACAAGTCACCGCATTCGTCATGGCCCGCAAGATTACAGCGGTTGCCGACCATGCTCGGCTGTGCATTCTCCGGAATTTCGAGGACCTGGCCGAGATGTCCATGGCCACCCACGAGTCCGAACAGTCCCTGTTCCGCCAGCAGGAGCGCGCCGAGGTCCTGGACCGGCTTCCTCGGCTGTGTGAGCAGCTGCGACGCGGGGAGATCGACCTGCGCCGGGTGGAGACCGTGGACGAGCGGGTGGTCCACCTCGACCCCGCCACGATCCCCCACATCGAAGACCAACTGGTCGGAGTGGCCGCTGAGCTGACCCGCACCCAACTCGCGCGCCGGACCACCAAGCTGGTCGCCGAGGCCGACCCGCTGGGCTACGAGCAGCGCCGCCAGAAGGCCCGTGACAAGGAACGCCGGATCGAGTTCTACCCGCTGCCCAACGGCATGGCCGAACTCCGCATCCGCATGTCCGCCATCGACGCCCGCCAGTGCTACGACATCACCACCGCCGACGCCCGCGCGCTGTGCAAGGACTGCCGCACCACCGACCAGAAACGAGTCGACGCGTTCCTGGACCGCTTCCTCGGGTACGGCATCGACCGCAAAGTCCAGGTCCACGTCACCCTCTCCATGGAAACCCTCATGGGCCTGACCGAGGACCCGGGTCTGCTCGATGGCTACGGCCCGATCAGCGCCGACTCCGCCCGCGAACTCGCGATGCTCGGCCCGTGGCGCGGGGTCCTGCTCGATGAGTATCAGCGGGCCGCCGCCCTGGCCACCCACCTCTACAAGCCCCCGGCGCGGTGTCGGGAGTTCACCAAGCTCCGTGACGGCGGTACCTGCTGCGCACCGGGCTGTGTCAACCCGATCCAGGAAATCGACCACACCGTTCCCTGGCCCCAGGGTAAGACGAATCCGGACCAGCTCAAGGGCTACTGCCAACACCACCACCACATCAAGCATGGCGACCACACCGTCACCCTCGACGACGACGGCACTCTGCACTGGGTCACTCCCCAGGGCCGCCACTACACCACCCAGCCCCACCAGTACTGACCACCACGCATTCCCGCCCCGCCCGCCGCCCGCCCCGCGCTACCGTTCTTTGACAACTCCAGAGCGAACCGAAACTCCTACTCCAGCAAAGCGGGGTTGGCGACCCGCGAAAGCACCTGGCAACACAGACTTTCCGCTTTGACAATCGGAGGGTGGATTTTGTGTGGAGGGGGGCGATGGCATAAGCTTCTTGCGTATCGAGGCAGGCGGA